>VGKN01000141.1 GCA_016867055.1 Candidatus Omnitrophota bacterium | reverse complement strand
TAAATATGCGGTTCAAAATCTTTCAAGGATGTGCTTAAGAATTAACTTTGGCGTGGAGTTTAATCTCTCTTTAAAAGAACCACAATTTAATGGAATTGGAGAGATAGAGAATATAAATAAAATAGAGTTAAATGATGTATGGCACAATCTAAATGTCAATTACGAACTAACACCAAAGTGTTCAATATGGTATTTTCCAATTGAAACCATTTCTGGCTCAGAGAGCGGAATTGAAAGGACATATCAGGGGTTATGCCTTTTGTTTCTATGGCATATTGAATTAGCGGGAAGCGAGAAGGATTCATTTGATATAAAGGCGACCTTTTTATAAAATGACTCTAATTAAAAAAAACATAACAATTAAAAATAAATTGGGTCTTCATGCAAGGCCTGCCGCCATATTTGTTCAGACCGCAAACAAATTTGAATCTGAGATATCCATTAAAAAGGGAAATCAAGAGGTAAACGGTAAGTCTATAATGGGTATAATGATGCTTGCCGCTAAAAAAGACTCAAAGATACAACTTGTAGCTGATGGACAGGATGCCGAGGATGCAATAGAAGAACTGTCCAGTCTGTTACTGAGCGACATTGAACCTGAGCAAAAAGGAAAGAGGTAATGTTAAAGGGTATAGCAGCTGCACCAGGAATATCTATAGCGAAAGCCTTCCTATTAGACAGCGAGGAATTTGTTATTCAACAAAGACATATACCTGAGCCTGAGCTTGCAGAAGAGATAGCGCGTTTTGAAGAGGCTCTGATTAAAACGCGCTCCGAGATACTCAATATTCAAAAAAAAATAACAGAGGAAATGGAGGTCGAGCATGCAGAGATATTTAATGCTCATCTTCTGGTGCTCGAGGACCGCATGTTAATAGAAGAGGTTATAGAACACCTCAAAAAGGAAAAAGTCTCGGTAGAGTATATATTTATGGAAGTACTCAAGAAGTATATGGACATATTTTCAAAGATAGATGATGAGTACTTAAGAGAGAGGATTATTGATATAGGGGATGTCGGAAAAAGGGTACTAAAGAATCTCCTTGGAAAACAGCTTGAAACTATTAAAACCCAGGAAGAGCCGGTTATAGTTGTTGCGTATAATCTTTCCCCGAGCGATACAGTAACCTTGCATAGGAAAAATATAACAGGTTTTATAACGGATGTAGGCGGAAGGACTTCTCATACAGCAATTATCGCCCGCTCCCTTAGGATACCCGCGGTGGTTGGTCTTGAGAATGCGACTAAGAAGATTAAGAACAGCGATCTTTTGATACTTGATGGTACAGAAGGCACCGTGATTATAAATCCCGATAAGCAGACGCTAAAAAAATATATTGAGCAACAGAAAAAACAGGAGGAATTTAGGAAAAGACTTCTTAAGTTAAAGAACTTGCCCTGCGAAACTCTTGATGGGCATAGAATTGAGCTTTCAGCAAATATAGAGTTTCCAGAAGAGATACCCGCTGTCTTACAACATGGCTCTGAAGGTATCGGTTTATACAGGACAGAATATTTTTATATGAATAGGACAGATTTGCCTGATGAAGAGGAGCATTTTAAATCATATAAATATGTAGCACAGAAAATGAGTCCTAATCCAGTGATTATAAGAACCCTCGATTTAGGGGGGGATAAATTCGTTTCTCAGTTAAATATCCCCAGAGAGATGAATCCCTTCTTGGGGTGGCGTGCTATAAGGTTCTGTCTTGCAAGGCCAGAGGTATTTAAAGTGCAGCTGAGAGCGATATTAAGGGCAAGCCACTTTGGAAAACTTAAGATTATGTATCCTATGATATCGGGGATAGAAGAGTTAAAAAAGGCAAATACTATACTTAAAGAGGTAAAGCAGGAACTTGAAAGAAAGAAAATAGATTTTGATGAGGACATAGAGGTAGGTGCTATGATAGAGATTCCGTCCGCAGCCCTAACGTGTGATATACTTGCAAAGGAGGTTGACTTTTTCAGCATAGGTACAAATGACTTAATTCAGTATTCATTGGCAGTGGATAGAGCAAATGAGAAGATAGCCTACCTTTATGAACCAGCGCATCCGGCTGTGCTAAGGCTTATAAAAAATATAATAGAGGTAGCCCATGACAATGGTATATGGGCAGGAATGTGCGGAGAGATGGCAGGTGAACCTCATTTTGCACTCCTACTTTTGGGTTTGGGATTGGATGAATTTAGCGTAAGCCCCATTGTGGTCCCTGCGATAAAGAATGTAATAAGGTCGGTAAAATTAGAGGACGTGCGGGAATTTGTAAGGGAAGCGCTTAAATTAACATCTGGCAAGCAGATAGAGGAGTTTACAAAGAAATTTCTTAAAGAAGTGGTAAGTTATTAAAACTGATATGATACCACCAGAAACAGAGATATTGGACAATTTAGATTTAATTAAGGGAATAGATAAATCTAATCTTTTAAAGCATCTCTTAAATTTTCCGCAACAATGTAAAGAGGCAAGGGCTATAGGGAAATTAGTTAAACTCCCTAAATCTTATATGAATTATAATAATATTGTTTTAAGTGGGCTTGGCGGCTCGGCGATAGGTGCTGACCTTGTGAGGTCTTATATATGGGCCCATTTTAAAAAGTCAATTTACATAAATAGAAACTATACCCTTCCAGGGTTTATAGGAAGTTCTACAGTTTTATTTTGTCTGAGTTATTCAGGAGATACAGAGGAGACGATAAGTTCGTATTACAATGGAAAAAGAAAAAATGCAAAGAGTGTAATTTTGACCTCAGGAGGAAAACTTAAAAAAATTGCCATAAGAGATAATATACCTCATATAATTATTCCCAAGGGGCTTCCACCACGGCAAGCCCTGGGTTATTCTTTCTTTCCATTGTTATACGCTATATCTAAAATATCAGGGCTAAAACCTGATGAAGGGCCTGTTGAGGAAACCTTAGCATATCTTGAGCATGTAAGGACGCTTTTTAAACCCCAGCAAAAGACCAGAGAAAATCTGGCAAAAAGAATAGCACTTAAATTACACAATAAACTTCCGCTTATTTATGGCACCCAGGACCATATGGATACTATTGTGTTAAGATTTAGAAATCAACTTGAGGAGAATTCAAAACATATAAGTTTTAGCCATCTCTTTCCTGAGATGAACCATAATGAAATAGTTGGATGGGAAAATCCTAAGGTAATATTAAGGAATATTGCGGTAGTGCTTTTCAGGGATAAGGAAGATTATCCCCGCACAAAACTAAGGATTGATATAACAAAAAAAATAATTAAAAGGTATACTAATACTATTATTGAGATTCATTCTTTAGGGAATTGTTTACTTAGCAGGATGTTTTATTTAATTTATCTTGGAGATTTTGTAAGTTTCTATCTCGCAATATTAAATAATGTAGACCCAACGCCTGTTGATAAGGTGAAATATCTTAAAGACAGATTAGCAAGATTTAAAACAGTCGGATAAAATATTAAAATTTTTTATCGGGGTTTTACAATATGAAAGCGTTATTATTGGCTGCGGGATATGGCGAGAGACTGTATCCTATAACCAGAGATATTCCAAAGCCGCTTCTTAATGTTAAAGGAAAGCCAATTATAGAACATCTTGTATTAAAACTGAAAGATGTTGATTCAGTTAACGAGGTCTTGGTTATCACAAATGATAAATTCTATGAGAAATTCAAAAGATGGAAAAAGAATTCTGGATTTTCCAATATAAGGTTAATAAATGATAGCACAAAATCCATAAATGCCCGCTTGGGTGCAATAGGTGATGTTCAATATGCCATAAGGGATAAGGATATAAAAGAGGATCTGCTTGTTATAGGTGGGGATAATTTCTTTGAATTTGAACTTTTAGATTTCATCATATTCGCACAAACGAAGTCACCATTTTGTTCAATAGGGGTTTATAATATCCACAATAAACTTAAGGCAAAGAGGTTTGGTGTAGTAAAATTAAATAAAGATAACAGGGTTATAGCTTTTAGGGAAAAGCCCAGAAAACCCGATACAACTCTGGTTTCTCCCTGCATATATTACTTTACAAAATCAAAACTCCCTTTGATATCCAAATACTTAAAAGAGGGCAACAACCCGGATATGACAGGGCATTTTATACGGTGGTTACATAAAAGAGACTGGGTATATGGATTTATTTTTCGTGGAAATTGGATAGATATAGGGAATAAAGCGGCATATAGGCTGGCAAACAAAAATTAGGAGGAAGAAATGATAAAAGGCAGGTATTTGTTCACATCAGAATCCGTTACAGAGGGTCATCCTGACAAGATAGCGGATCAGATATCAGACAGTATCTTGGATGCAATATATGAAAAGGACCCCAACGGAAGGGTCGCCTGCGAGACACTGGTAACAAGGGGTGTGGCATATGTTGCAGGAGAAATTACCACAAGTTGCTATGTTGAAATTCCCAAAATTATTAGAAACACAATAAAAGAGATAGGATATACCAAGCCCGAATATGGTTTTGATTATGGCTCCTGCGGAGTTATAACAGCAATACAGGAGCAATCCCCAGATATAGCATTGGGAGTTGACACTGGTGGCGCAGGGGATCAAGGAATGATGTTTGGTTATGCCATAAATGAGACTTTAGAACTTATGCCACTTCCTATAATGCTCGCCCATAGGCTCGTTATGAGACTTGCCCATGTAAGAAAAGAGAAGATTTTAGAATATCTGAGGCCGGATGGGAAGTCACAGGTAACGGTTGAATATCACGATGGAAAGCCTGTAAGAATAGAGAACGTTGTAATAGGTGCACACCATGGCTCTCATGTTAAAACCGAGGATCTGAGAAATGATATTAA
>VGKN01000140.1 GCA_016867055.1 Candidatus Omnitrophota bacterium | reverse complement strand
TAGAAATACCAAAAAGTGTAAAGTGCAAAAATGAAAGACGCAAAGTTAAGGCGTAAAGTTTAAAACTTTTAGGATTAAGTTTCAGTTTTGTACTTTGCGTTTTGACTTTTTCACTTGTTTCATATTGTGCCAGAAAGAAGAAGTGTGGTCAAGGAAAAAGAAAAAATAGAATAATTTTTTTCTTTTTCTTCTTTTTTTAATCATATGTCGCCGAGGCACAAAATACCGCAAAATCACAAAAATCCTCTCCAAAGTCAGTATAAATTTCTTTAAGTAAGTCGTTTTGTATGTTATTATTCATAGTTATGAAACTGCTTTTTAGAATAGCGTCAGGGATTTTAATCCTTTCCTTGTCGGCATATCTCATTGTTGTTTTCAGTCCCGTTAAGGATATTATCAGACACAGAATAGAATCTGTGATATCAAAAACCACAGGTATAAAGATAGAAGTAGACTCGCTTAGCACAGATTTATTTACAACCGTTGTTTTAAAAAACCTGGTAATAAGTCCTAAGGAATTTACCTCTCTTACAGTTGATAAACTGGTTTTAAGATTTAGTCCATTTTTTAATAAAAAACTTTCTGGGTATGTAATTGATAAAAAATTGAATGCCCTTTTTTCAATAGACTTAGGCTATCTTTTTAAACCAAGGGGTATTGACTTTAGAATTTTTCCAAGCAATCCCCTAAAGCCAAAAGATTTTTTTGGCGGGCAATTTAGGGCATTAAACGATATAAAGATAAATGGCGAAACGGCTATATTCGGGAAGATTTTTTTTAATGGGGGTAAGATGCCAGAGATTTCTATTGATTTGATTTTAAGCGCTGTAAGCATTAATTCTGAGAAACTGGGTTTTTATCTAAACAACGCCTCGGGCAATATCCCTTTTACTACAAGCCCCAATGAGATGAAAGAAGGCATTTTTATAAAAAATATGAAGATAAGGGATATGTCATTGGAGAATATAAGGGCTGATATAGTAAGCCATAATTCTCTTTTAAATCTCAATAATTTTGAGTATAATATATACGATGGCGAAGGGAAGGGTTCTCTTAGTTTTTCGCTAAGCGATTTTTCATTTATTCTTAACTCTAATATAAAATCCTTAGACTTAGAAAAATTTGATAATGCCTCAAAGGGTTTTAAGACAAAAACAGAAGGTGTTGTAGATTTAGATATTAGCGTTGGCTTAAAAGGAGGCGTCTTAGAAACCTTAGAGGTAAAGGCAAATTCCGATAAGTCGGGCAGGATAAAACAGGAGGTTATTCTGGCCCTTTTAAACTATCTTCCAAAGGAACAGCAGACCGCCCAGTTAGTAAATGAATTACTCAAAGAAAAGGAGTTTGTATATAATAGACTAAGCGGAGAATTTGCCAAGAGAAAAGAAGGCTACAAAATGCATTTAGTTTTGGATGGAACGCACCTTCTTGAATTTAATATAAATATAGAGGAAGGGGTATTGGATACTTTGTTGAGGATGTTTAAATGAAGGGTTAAGGCTAAGGTTTAGAATTTCTTAACCTTAACCTTTGTTTTTAACGAAAGGGGTCTTAAGATGAGAAGAGCATACATATTTCTATTTTTATTTACAGGCATTTTTATTGTTACTGGTTGTAGGGTTGAGACGGTAGGTGACCCAAACCGCCCGATAAAGATAGAGGCGCATATTACAATAGATATAAGACAGGTAAAAGAGACTGTCTCAAGTATTGAGGATATGGTAAGTGGAAAACAGCCTGCAAAGGCAGAACCTGATAAAAATTCAAAGAATCTTGCCCCGTTAGAAAAAACTTGTAACAAAACAAACAATAGAGATGTTAATACTGTGGATAGAAGTTTATTTGGGAGTATTCAGTTAGAACGTAGGTTTGTTAGAAATTTTGGTATATTCGATAGATTTAATAATATTTTGAGCGTGATTAGAAAAAATTTTCTAACGGGGTTAATAGAATATGCCTATGCACAGGATGAGGTTCAGGCTGCCATTGAATCAAGAAAGGCAAGATACCAGACTATAAAGGACTATAAAAGACAAGGTCTTATAGGAGAAAATAACAAGGGATATTTAATCGCCTTCTCCGAAGATAGTGCAGTTAAAAATTTAGTTGAGCAGGAAAACAAAGACAGACTTATAATCTATAAAAGCATCGTGGAGCAAAAGGGCTATCCCAGAGATGCCATAAGCCAGATTGAAGACGTCTCTGCTCAGGAACAAAGAGACCGCGCAGAGTCTGGAGAGAAGATTCAGCTTGAAAACGGAGAATGGATAACTAAATAAATCTTCGTTACTAGAGTTACTTGCGTTATAGAGTTAATAGGGTCCTTAAGAAACTCAAGCAACTCAACAAACTCAATAAACTAAAGTTCTGGTTTTTAAAGAAAGGGCTCATAGCTCAGTTGGTTAGAGCGTTTGCTTGACATGCAAAAGGTCAGAGGTTCAAGTCCTCTTGGGCCCACCAGATTTTTGTATTACAAAAATCTGTCCCGAGCTAAAGCGAGGGACAAAAAGATTTGACACATTCGGCGACAAGCCCCAATGCTCAGGCATTGGGGAACCAGAGCCGTCCCGCCGAAGGCGGGAAAAGAAGAGGCGCAAAGGGCTTGTCGCTCTCAGTGTCAACCCTGAGGACGCCAAATATAGAAAACAAACCCCGATGCTTGCCATCGGGGTATTCCGATGGGTTGACAAATGTTATGTGCGGTAAGAGGTTTCCCTCGGCTCAGAAAATTAAGTAGAATGAGCCTCGGGACTAATTCCTCTCAGTGTTCGGAATTAGCAGGTCCTCTTGTGCCGAAGCAGCGTTAAACAACCTGACGAAAAGAAAGGTTGTAGCTGATGAGGTACTAACGTCCGCCTAGCGAGGGACAAATATGCGAGAGCAAAAACTATGAAAATAAACGAACAAGTTTTAGATTTATGGGTTGATTTAGAGAAAGAGCAATACGACTGGAAAAAAGACATTATTATTAATAAATCCAAACTCTTAGAGAAAGTTGAAGATGCAGAAAAGTTAAATAATGTTGTCCAATTAAAGAGAGAAATTTTTTCAATTAAATCAGTAATTAATTATCCTAAAAGTGATAGGGAAGGTTTGTTAAATATAGACCAAAATGGCGATACCATTGTTTTAAAGAAAGGAGCGCTTATTGAAGAACTTACTCAAATAGAAGAAGCCCATACAGTCGAGAGAGCAAGGTATTATCTTGACCGACTAAAAAAAGGCATAAGTGAAATAAAAACAAGCAGGATTAATGATATAAATTTAAATCGCTGGAAAGAATATCAAGAAATTATTACTGATAGCCTATGGATTCTAGAGAAAAGAGACACATCGGGAGTTCACCTTGGCTGGTATTGGGGAAATTTTATTCCACAAATACCCCATCAATTAATGTTGCGTTACACAAAAAAAGGCGATTGGGTCATTGACCCTTTTGTCGGTAGCGGAACAACTTTAATTGAATGCCGACGCTTAGGTCGAAATGGTATTGGTATTGAATTAAATCCTGAAGTTGTAAGGGAAGCAAAAAATTTAATAAAGAAGGAAAATAATATCCACAATGTTATCGCCGAAGTAATTACTGGTGATAGCAGGAGGATAAATTTAAAAGATACGTTTGATAGATTTGGTATAAAACAGGTTCAACTTTTTATTATGCACCCTCCATATTACGATATTATTAAGTTTAGTAAAAGTAAGGAAGATTTATCTAATGCGCCAACGACAGAAAATTTTATTAGTATGTTTGGAGAAGTTTTAGATAATACAACGCCATATTTAGAAAAAGGTCGATATCTCGGTATTGTAATAGGTGATAAATATTACAAAGGAACTTGGATTCCTTTGGGTTTTTATATAATGAACGAAGTTTTAAAAAGAGATTTTTCTCTCAAAAGCATTATAGTTAAAAACTTTGAGGAAACGAGAGGCAAGCGAAATCAAAAAGAATTATGGCGTTATAGGGCTTTAGTTGGAGGATTTTACATTTTTAAGCACGAATATATTTTATTATTTAAAAAGGAAAAGACTAGAAATGCCGTTACTTAGCGCGAAGGAAGTAAGAAATCTTAAGTTAAGTTCTATTCCGATAGAGAAGCTTAAAGAATTTGCAGGAAATCTAGGGCAGAATAATACAGGAAGTGCTACCGATATAATCAAGAGGCTTATTGATATCCAAAACATAGATTCAAAAATTGACACTTTCATTAAACAACAATATTCACTTAGAATAAGGGAAAGAAAAAGTTTAATAAGCGATGAAGATTTAATAAAAGAGTTGCACAAAGTTAAGAACTTTTCATGGGGCGTAGTTCAAGGACAGCTAGACCAAAAAATTCAAACAGAATATGTTAGAAAAATTGTTCGCTACGATGATTTAGTTAACAATGTTAAAACAAAACTTCATGATGATGTTACTTCTTATGTAATTTGTACTTGGTATAACCACTGGACAACGGTTTTAATAGAAGAACACATAAGTCAACATCCAAAAGTAATTCCTACTTTAAAAAACATAAAAGGAATTGATATTTTTGTTGATGGTCAACCTTTTGACCTGAAAACTACCTACCTTCCTCGGGAATATAACACACAAGATGCGATAAGAAATCCTAAAAATTTAGCAGTTTGGTTATACGAACATCAAGGGGCACAAAGATTTGGAGCAGACAATAGATTATTTGTTATTTTATTAGATACAAAAAATCCAGAAGAAGGCTGGAAATTAAAGAGGAATTTTGATTTAGTTTTTTCAAGGGTAGATGAATTTTTTAATAAAGAAAAGGTTTCTTCTACTGATGAAGTAGTTTTTAGTTTTGCGAAAAAGACTTATACAGCAG
>VGKN01000139.1 GCA_016867055.1 Candidatus Omnitrophota bacterium | reverse complement strand
CCATTGAGGCAATATGATCCTGTCCCACATTCATAGCAGCCTTATATAATTCTCCTTTCTTAATCAAAGGATTGGTTTTTTTAAGCTGAAATACCACCGCTGACTGGGAAATAGTAATATCATCCAGCACTCCTAAGACACCAATGATAATTCCAGCCAGAAGTATTCCCTTCATGTTCATCGCTCCCTGTTTTGCTACCTGTAAAAATCCCGCTTCTTCAGAGGCAAAACCAGTTAATTTTGCCACTTCAACATAAGTTTTTGACAAGAAGCCTGTAATCACTAAGGCAATCAAAGTACCTACTACAGCTACTGTGGTTTTCTTATTGAATCCATGTGAGAGATAAAAGGTGATGGGGATAATAAAAAAAGAACCGATGATGGCTGTACTAATTGGATCTGTACCTTGCAAGATGGAGGGAAGTATATACTTGAAAATAACCAAGAAAGATAAACCCATCCCAAAAAGAGAACTAATTCCTCGCCGTTTGCCGATAATTACTGTTAGAACTACAAAAATAACAAATAGCCAGACGAGTGATTTATGCCTGACATAATCGGTTATATAAAAAACATCCTCGTTATTTATGCCTTTGGCATAGGTGATGATTACTTCCTCATCTGGTTGGTATTTCTGCTGATTCACAACTGCAATATCACCAACTTCTATATTGATAGTTTTATCTTTGAGAGATCCTTCTGTTACCAAAACCTCTAACTTCTGATATTGATTTGGTTGCTGACCTTCAACTTCAATCTTTTTCTCCTCAAGCACTTTGACTACCTTTCCAACCAGTGTTTCTTCTTTAGGTAAAGAGTCTTGAGCTTGAATATGAGTAGCAAAAGAAAGAAGAAATAATAATAAACTGCAAAAGAAAAGTGTTCTTTTTATTTTTCTCCACCTCCTTTCTTTTCTATTCTTATTGCTTTTCCAGAAATAATTGCGCTTGCAATCTTTTTATAAGCACTATCCAATATTCTTGCAAAGGTTGGTTGGGAAATATTCATTTTTTTGGCTGCATCCATCTGCTCAAGTCCGTCCACATCATGGAGTTTAATAGCCTCAAGTTCATCGGGCAAAAGAGCTACCTCCTCAAGCATTCTCAAGGGAATACCTTGCGGTTTGTAATAAAAAACATTCGGTTTAAATCTTAAACACCTTGGTAATCTTGGTCTTGGCATACTATTTATAGTGAGTTTATCGAACTATCTTCTCTCTAAATTGATTTTACATTTCGGGCATTTAAATGTTGAACAGGGAATGCCTCTCTGGTGTTCGATATTATAATCGCATTCGGAACAGATACAATATCCGCCAGGTCCGCGGCCAAATGCTTTTTTGATTTCTCCCTTAAATTTGCCTCGTCTCTGCCAGCCAAAACCACGTCCCAAGCTTGGTTTAAAAAATTGCGTCCCTACTTCATGGCTTTTTATTTGAATAGTAACAAACCGTAGATTGTTGATGTTATTCATCAAATCCTCTCTTAATTTATTAGAAATATTAGTGGCTTTTTCTACGCTTAAACTGCTTGGCAATTTTATCTCCAGACTGGTGGTTATAATAGACCCTTTTTTCTGAGTTTTCAAAGAAAACACCTCAATATTCAATCGCTTTGTAACTGATTTAATCTTTTCTTCTATTTCCCTTCCCGCAGAAACATCAAGAAAAGAATCAACCGCTTCTTTTCCTAAAGAAAAAGATTCTTTGATAATATATAAACCGATCAAAAAAGCCAGTATTAAATCGGTGTAAAACCAGTATTTGGTTAAAAAATAATCCTATCACAACCGCCAGCGAAATATAAACATCTATCCGTGAATGTATACCGTAGGAAAGTAAAGAAACCGAATTTTCTTTTTTCCCATAAGCAATCTTTAACCTTGCCATTACTTCGTTAATCACGGCCGAAACTAACATTATCCCCAAACTTAAATAACCAATACTTACCGGCGAAGGGCTTTTAAATTGATGGATAGCTTCGCCTAAGACAAACAGACCGGCCAAAAACAGAATTATAGTGATTATCAATCCAGCCAATACTTCAAATTTATAATGGCCGTAAGGGTGTTTTTCATCTACCGGGTTTTTAGAAATTTTGATGCCAATGTAACTTATCAATGAAGATAAAATATCCATGCCAGAATGCAGGCCTTCGGCAAATACGGCACCAGAACCAGTGATAAATCCAACTGCTAACTTGCCTCCGGCTAAAATAACATTGGTCAATACTGAAATGGTTGCTATTTTTTCTTTCATGCTAATTTATGGTTTTATTTTATCAATAATTTCTTTGAATAAATATTTATATTCCGGATTCAGTACTGTCACCGGTTTCATTCTTATCATTGCGTCAACAAACGCCTGATGATATGGTATTTTACCAAGAATAGGTATCCTATTCTTTTTAGCAAATTCCTCTATTTTAAAACAAAAATTTCTTTCCAGATCAAATTTATTAATGATAACACCATGTTTAATACCAAAATGATTAGCAAGATAAAGGACTCTTTCTAAATCATGAAGCGCAGAAGGCGTTGGTTCGGTTACTGCGACAATATAATCTGTGCCAACAAGGGAGGCGATTACCGGACAGCCGATTCCGGCAGCAGAGTCTATTAAGATAATCTCTGCTTTTATTTTTTTATTAATCTCTTCAGCTTCTTTTCTAACTTCAGCGACGACTTCACCAGAAGCAAGTTCGCCAAGTTTTAACTCACCGGCTACAAGATTTACCCGATAATTTTTACCTGTATAGATCGTACCTATCTCTTTTTTTGTCTCGGAGATTGCACCATATGGGCAGGCGACTATACAAGCTTTGCAGCCAATACAAACATCTTGGACAAAGGCAGGGTATTTATCTTTGATAAAAACAATAGCGTTTTGTTTACAAACCTGAGCGCATCTTCCACATTTCGCGCATTTTTCAAAATCCCATTTAGGAATCGGCTGGTAAACTGTAGTATATTTTTTCCTTTTCACCGAAAGCATCAAATGGTCGTTAGGACATTCAACATCAGCATCAACCAGCATTGCAGTATAATTTTCTGCAAACTTAACTGCCAAGGATACCGCTACCATTGATTTTCCTGTTCCGCCTTTACCTCCTGTAATTGCAATTCTCATGCTTTATGTTCCTCACAGATATCGTTAAAACCTGCTTTTTTAATCTTCTTATTTTTCCAACGTTTAAAAATCTCTTTCACCGTTTCTGCTTGACAAACGTATACACTTATCCCATATTGTTGGCAAAGATTAAGAGCTCTTGGACCAAGCCCTCTACATAAAAGTACGCTTGCCTTGTGTTTTTTCATTAGTTCCGGCGGAAGACCTACACCTCCCATGTGTTCGCTTGTATTATCGATCATCTCTAAAACATTACCTTTTTCGTCGAGAAAAGTATAAGTACTGCATCTGCCAAAATGTTCGGCGACATTATCCTCTAAACCTTTTTTATTATTTGTTGGTATTACTATTTTCATTTTTTACCCTCCAACCACCCGATTCTAACCTTATTCCTTTGATCGAATAAAGGGACATATGGCTTTATATCCAAAAGAGGAGTATTGTCCAAAACATCTATTGGTTTAACCGTTATGATGTTTCTCTTTCTTTTTATAAGCCTGACAATGGAAATCCCAATAGGATTTGGCCTATTAAAGTGTCTTGTGGTAAATAGACCGTGTTTTCTCTCATCTAGAAATGGTTTAACCATGGGCTTAAAGTCAGTATGTTTGTGGAAATAATAAAGAAGATAAATGTGGGAAAATCCTTCAATATCAGTCAATGCCTTTTCATACTCTTTAAAAATTTCTACTTTTCCACACTTATCAGTTTTATAACTCTGACAAGGAATTTCTTCTTTTTCCTTAAATGGGGAATGTATTATACCTATAATCTTGAATTTGACTCCTGCGTTTCTCACTCTATCTCCTCAAGTTTATTATCTATAAAACCTTGTAAAGCTTTTTTTACTAATCCTGTTCCTTTATAAACCTGTATATTAAATTGTCTGAAAACATCCAAAGCTCTAGGTCCGATATTCCCTGTGATTACTGCGTTTACCTCTTTTTCAGCCACTGTTTGGGCAGCATAAATCCCTGCTGATCCTAACTGATTAACAGCTTTATTTTTAATTGTTTCAAATCCTTTGACTTTCTTGTCTTCAATTTCCACAATCAGAAAATACGGGCATCTGCCAAAAACCTCACTGATATTGTTCTCCAGATCTTTTCCTGAAGAGCTTAAAGCAGCTTTCATTTTTATATCTCCTTAATTAAATTTTATTCTGTCGTGTTTAATTGTTTCTCTTCTTCTTCGACATCCTTAAGTTCTTCTTGAAGAGCTTTTTTATAATCGGCAAGCGATTGTTTTTGGTCAGCTTTAGACTGAGGCCAATTCCAACCAAAAAAACGTCCCAAACCTCTGCCAAAACCTATTCCTCTTTTCCAACCAAACCCGCGACCAAAACTCCAACCTCTTCCTCTTCCCAAAAACCCTCCTCCAAATCCCTGCCTGCCGGCAGGCATGGCGCATGGACCAAGGCCGCGACCGCTCATTGGGCCTTGTCCCTGCGGTCCTGTTTGATCAAATGCTGGCATCTTTTCTCACCCCCTTTAGAAGCTCTTATCGATCCCGAGTCAGACTCGGGAGAGATTTAGAGCTTCTTAAGCCCGCCGAAGTGAACTTTCATTTGCGAGGATGTAAACCTCGAAATGAATATGAACGAAGGCGGACATATCATATTGTTAACTAATGAAGCTCCACGGGCTTATGCCCGTGGTATCTTCAAATACTTCGGCGAGCGAAATCCGCCGAAGCATAATCCTTCGACTTCGCTCAGGATATCCGCAA
>VGKN01000138.1 GCA_016867055.1 Candidatus Omnitrophota bacterium | reverse complement strand
TTTCTCGGCTATGCAAATACTAACTAGTCCAAAACCAACAGCGGCTATACTACAGGGAGAACCGGGACTGGTGGAATCTCTTATAAGACCGTTAGAGGGATTTGCTTCATACCAGAAGTAGCTAAAGGTGTCTCGCTCTAATTTATCAAGAAATGCTTCATCAGAGGGATGTTCTGCAAAAAGAATTTGCTCATAAGATAAGAGGAGGGCTAAAACAAAAAAGAATTTCCTCTCAAATTTCATCTTAAGATTTTTCTTTTTTTACCTTCAAGGTATTTGAGAGGTCTTTCAACTCCTTTGATAACATAGCAATCCTTTCAAGGGTTGTAGATATAGTTTCCCTTTCTTCAAGGGGTAATTGTTTGATTGTATGCGACAAACTCTGTGTCTGGGCAAATAGGTTCTCTGAAAGGTCTTTAAACCTAACGATAAGTTCTCCAAATCGTTCTGTCATAATAGTCAATTTATCTGCCAATTCCTTTAAATCATCCCCACGCCTTATATTAAACCTCACGCTAAGATCACCATCAGATATTGCCTTTACATTTTTCTCAAACCTATATAACGGCCCAGCTATTTTATGGGTTAAAAATATGCTGGCAACGCCAATGACTAAAACTATAAACAAAATGCGCGGTATAAGTCTTAGATTTACCTTTTTCAAGATCTCTTTGATAGCCTCTTTTTCATGCTCGCTAAGTCGCTTAGCCTCTTCCATTATACTATCACCGGAGGGATATGACTTACCGTATCTTGCCGATTCATAAGAGAGAATCCTTTGGGCGGTTGATATCTTCTGGGATACTATAAGTTCTGAAAATTCCTTTGCTACAAATTCCCATATACCTAAATATAAAACAACGCATGCAAAGAGAGACACTGCTGTTAAGGTAATAATCAACAGAGTTGCGTACTTAAGCTGCAGTCCTCTCTTTATCAGATACTTTTTTCTTTTATGGGCACTCTCGTTCATTATATTTTGTTATTATAAACTTATCATCTTTAAGCGTCAAGAGAAATTCATTACTTTAATAAATTAATAATTATAATAAATACTATATATAAGAAATAATCGAATTGATAAAACCAGTTAGAGATGCTATAATTCCAGAACTTGGAATGAACTATTGGTTTAAAAAATTTTTTAAAGACTGTGTTAATCTTGTTTACCCCATAAGTTGTTTTAGCTGTGGGATAAAACTTAACTTGGAGAATAATATGCCGATATGTATGGAGTGCTTCCAAAAGATAAAATGGAATGCGCCTCCCTACTGTATAAGATGCGGTAAATCTATGAGCGAGCAAAGGCAATATAGGTCGATATGTGCTGAATGTAAAAGCTCAAATTTTTATTTTGTTAGGATATGGTCATGTTGTATATATGAGGGTATTATAAAAGATGCTATTTTAAGATTTAAATATTCGGAAAACCTGTATCTTGTCCCATTTTTTAAAGAGGTTATGGCAAAATTCATAAAAAACAACATAGATAAAGATATAGCGGATGTTATTATACCTGTGCCATTATTCAGCAGCAGGTTAAGGGAAAAAGGGTTCAACCAATCTAAGATACTCGCTGATATAGTAAAAGAAATTTTAAATAAACCTATTCTACTAAATGCATTAAAGAAGGTAAAATCTACTAAACCACAGCAAGAATTAAACCGCCAAGAAAGGCTTTCTAACCTAAGCGGTGCTTTTTCTGTATTTAATTCAAAAGAGATTAAAAACAAAAATATCTTGCTAATTGATGATGTCCTAACCACTGGTGCCACGCTTAATGAATGTGCAAGGGTATTAAAAGAGGTTCTCTGTAAAGAGGTATTCGCTCTAACTGTGGCAAGGGGATAACTATGCGTATATTAAGAAGTTACATAATAAAAGAGCTTTTTGGTCCGTTTGCCCTCTCGCTTATAGTATTTACATTTGTTCTTCTTATGGGAAATATAATACAACTAGCAGAACTTCTCATTACAAAAGGGGTTGAAATAACTTATGTAGTAAAACTATTTTTCAACTTGATACCCTATCTGTTAAGCTATACGCTCCCTATGTCTATCTTAACCAGCGTCTTACTTACATTTGGAAAATTATCATCAGATAATGAGATAACCGCTATAAGGGCAAGTGGTATAAGTTTAATCTCAATACTGGTACCTGTATTAGTAGTAGGTATCCTCTTCTGTATGCTCTCTATATATCTAAATGACAGGGTGTTACCAAAATCACATTTTACGTCAAGAAAAATTCTTTCAGAGATAGGATTCAAGAAACCAACTGCATATTTGGAGGCAGGAACTTTCATAAAAACCTTCAAGAAATACATTATATTTATTTACTCCATAGAGAAAAATAAACTACACAATATCAGGATATATGAGCCCCTGAAGGGGAAATCAACGCGTACCATAATTGCAAAGCATGGTGAATTTATACCCTTACCAGAACAGAAACTCATAAAACTCAAGTTGATAGATGGGGTAAGTGATGAGCCAAATCCTGAAAATCCAAACAACTTTTTTAAACTAAGTTTTAAAACTTATTTTATAACATTGGACCTTGCAGAAGACCAGAAGGGTTCTAACATAGAAAAAAAACCAAAGGATATGACAATAGAAGAACTAGAGGAAGAGATAAAAAATTTTGCAAAAGAAAATATTGACCCTTCTCCGCTTTTGACCGAGATACACAAAAAGATATCCCTATCTTTCGCAAGTTTAGCGTTTGTAATCATAGGGCTCCCGCTTGCAATTAGAACAAAAAGACATGAAAAGTCAATAGGCTTTGGAATGAGCCTTGTTATAATCATGGTTTATTACCTATTGCTAGCCTTTGGGGAGGCGTTGGCATTAAGACAACTCTGTCCACCGCCTGTAGCAATGTGGTTTTCAAATGTACTTTTAGTCCTAATTGGGGCTATACTATTTTGTAGGCTTGAGGCAAGGTAATGCGACTCACCGATAGATATATCATAAGGCAACTTCTCGCTCCTCTTTTCTACTGCCTCATAATCTTTATCTTTCTCTATATAATAATAGATTTATTTGGACATCTGGATGAAATCCTCAAGCAGAAGGTCACATTTGATATTGTCTTAAAATATTATATCTATTTTATACCCATAATATTTGTCCAGACAGCACCTATTGCAATACTGGTTTCAACTATATACGTCCTGGGCAATCTGAATAGATACAATGAGATAACAGCTATGAAGGCAGGAGGAATGAGCATATGGGTTATCATAAGACCTTTTCTGGCATTGGGCCTTTTATTAAGCATGGTGGTTTTTATAATAAATGAGAGATTTGTGCCATCCGCCTCTATCACAACCAAAACCATTAAAGAAGAGAGGATGGAGAAAAGATTTGATGCCTCCAGTAAAAAGCTTATAGACAATGTAGCAATCTATGGAGCAAATAACCAGATGATTTATGCAAGATTTTATGAACCATCTAAAAAAACCTTAATAAACCCAATTGTTATGATTAATGATGGGGAGAAGAATCTTACGACAAAGATAATTGCCGATGAGGGAAAATGGATAGACCAAAGTTGGATATTTTATCATTGCGCTATTTATAACTTTGACAAAAATAACCAGATAGTGGGAGAACCGCAGTTATTTAACGAAAAGGTTGTATCTATTGAGGAAAAACCCGACGATTTTTTACGCTATGAGGTAAGAGCAGAATTTATGAATTATGAGCAGCTAAAGAAATATATCAAAAAATTATACGGTGCAGGAAGCAAGATAACAAATAAACTCCTGGTAGATTTAAACTACAAGTTATCATTTCCAATTATAAGTCTTATTATTGTTTTGGTTGGAATACCATTTGCTATAACTACTAAAAGGGGGGGTGCACTCTTGGGTGTAGCCGTTAGTATCGCTATTTCACTCGTGTATTATGGCATGATCGCTGTCTGCATCGCCCTTGGGAAAGCAGGATTCTTACCGCCTATTATATCAAGCTGGTCTTCTAATATAATATTTGCAAGTTTGGGGCTTTATCTCATATCTAAACTAAGATGACTATGTTAAAATTCTAATAAGCCCGAAAAGATTCTTATCCAACCACGCCTTCTTTCTAACTGCTATGGCAAAGGGAATCTCCCTTATGTCTCCATTGGAAATACCCATCATAATATCGCTTTTACCGTGAAGAACTGCGTCTACTGCAGCAGGCCCTAAACTTGTAGCAAGTACTCTGTCAAATGCAGTGGGAGAACCGCCACGCTGGACATAACCTAACACACTTACCCTTATGTCAAAACCTGTTCTTTTCTTGATAACCTTGGCCAAATCGTATGAATTAACGGCCCCTTCAGCAACGATTATTATCCAACTATATTTCCCTTTTCTCCTTCCTTCTTTTATTCTCTCGCAGATATTGCCGACGTTAAATCTTTCCTCAGGAATAATCACCTCTTCAGCGCCACCAGCAATTCCCACTTGTAATGCTATATATCCCGAGAGCCTTCCCATCACCTCAACAATAAATATCCTCTCCAGGCTTGTAGCGGTATCCCTTATTTTATCAATGGCATCTAAGGCAACATTTACCGCTGTATCTGAGCCGATTGTATAATCTGTACCATTTAAATCGTTATCTATTGTACCGGGTATTCCGACCACCTGAATATTCCAGTGCAAGCTTAATTTATGGGCGCCTCTAAAACTTCCATCTCCACCTATTACTACAAGGGCATCTATAAGATGTTTCTTAAGTTGCTCTACTGCCTTTTTTTGACCGGATACCTTAAAAAATTCGGGACATCTTGCGGTCTTTAATATTGTCCCGCCCCTGCCAACAATATTGCTTACAGAGCGGTGGTTTAGCTTAATAAAATCTCCTTCCATAAGCCCCGT
>VGKN01000137.1 GCA_016867055.1 Candidatus Omnitrophota bacterium | reverse complement strand
AGCCAGCGTTGTGACCGGTCTATTATTCTTACTGGCGCTATTTTTCTCACCCTTGATTATGATGATAGGTGGGGGCTGTAAAACAGAAGGAGGATTTTTACTACATCCGGTTACCGCTCCTGCTTTGGTCATCGTTGGGAGTATGATGTTTCATTCCATAACCAAGATTGATTGGAAGGATTACAGCGAGCTGATCCCTGCTTTTTTAGTGGTTGTAATGATACCGCTCAGCTTCAGTATTGCCACTGGTATTGCTATCGGATTTATAAGTCTTGCTGTATTGAAATTGCTTACAGGTCGCGGCAAAGAAGTATCTTGGCTGATTTATCTATTGGCGATATTGTTTATCTTAAGATTTTTGTACCTTAAGGCAATTTGACCTATCAGAATCCTTAATCGGTAAAATTATTTTGGAGGTGAAAGGATGAGTGGTATTTTTGGCGTAGTTTCTAAAGGGAATTGTTCGGATATTTTGTTTTACGGGACTGATTATCATTCGCATCTGGGGACAGAATATGGAGGTATGGCAGTGCTTGGAGATGAATTTACACGCCAGATACACAATATAAGCCAGAGCCAGTTTAAATCAAAATTTTTTGAAGATTATAAACGTATGAAGGGAAATAAAGGTATTGGCGTTATCAGCGCATCAGACGAACAACCCATTTATTTAAATTCAAAATTTGGCCCATTTTGTATAGTTACGAATGGCCTGATAGAAAATATAGAAGAATTAGCCAATGGGCTGTTAGAAAAAGGAATATCATTTACCGAGATGAGTAAGAAAAGGGTTAATGTAACAGAATTAATTGCCAAACTTATCACACAGGGAAATGGCCTGATAGATGGCATAGAAAAGATGTCCAGTGTTATAGATGGTTCCTGCTCACTCTTATTACTTAATGGAGATGGTGTTTATGCTGCAAGGGATAGACTTGGTTATACGCCACTTGTAATTGGAAAGCACCAGGATGCTTGGGCGGTAACTACCGAGACAAGCGCATTTTTAAACAATGGTTTTAAAATAGTAAAATATATTCAACCCGGTGAGATAATCCTGATGAATGAAAAAGGCCTTGCTGAGAAAAAACCTGGCAGGGATACAAACCAAATCTGCGCCTTTCTTTGGATATATACCGGTTTTCCTGCTTCAAGTTATGAAGGTATAAATGTGGAAATAGTAAGAGAGAGATGCGGTAGATTTCTTGCAAAACAAGATCGCGATATAGAAATAGATTTAGTTTCAGGGGTCCCTGATTCAGGTATTGCCCATGCGATAGGCTATGCGATGGAATCTAAAAAACCGTATAGAAGACCTCTGGTTAAGTATACCGCAGGCTATGGCAGAAGCTATACCCCGCCATCGCAGGAAACGCGTGATTTGATAGCTAAGATGAAACTCATCCCTGTAAAAGAAATAATCCGAGAGAACAGGATTGTGGTGTGCGAGGATTCCATAGTCAGAGGAACCCAACTTAAAAATTTTACAATAAAAAAACTCTGGGATGGTGGTGCGAAAGAGGTGCATGTAAGACCTGCCTGCCCACCCTTAATGTTTCCTTGTAGATTTAACCTTTCTACGCGTAGCATCAATGAATTGGCTGCAAGGAAAGCAATTTGTCATCTTGAGGGAAAAGATACAGAGGATGTTTCAGAATACATAAATCATAATTCGCCAAAATACAAGAAAATGGTGGAATGGGTTGCTAAGGATTTGGGCGTTACAACCCTTAGATATCAGACCATAGATAATATGATTAAAGCGATTGGACTTCCAGAGGAGAAACTTTGTCTTTATTGCTGGACAGGGAAATCTCCAGAATTAGGGCACAAGAGAAAGGAGGAAGATAAAAAGAAATCCTTAGTTAGAGAGATGGTATAACTAATAAAAAACTAAGATATTCGTTAATACTCAGCGATTAGATATATGTATTTTATTGAACTTATCAAAAAAAGATATAGCGTAAGAAATTATGATTCCCGACCGATGGGGAGATGGTATAAAAAGAGTATCTTGTTTAGTAGCTATTGTAATTGATTAAACAAAATGGCTTACAAAAGGTTGTAATGTTGTGTAAGTAGCCGCTCGCATTTGTATTATAGGCCTCTGAGCCTGGCATAAGGACTTATTTAACAGATGGTTTAATAAAAAAAATTAAAATTTAAACTTTACAAAAACTTTTTAATATTGTATAATTACTTATTAAATAAGACATCAGCTTAGGGATGGAAGAGATAAAGAAGATTTTAATTATATCCTCGGATAAACATTTAAAGGATATTTTCAGTTTTTGCCTTGACGGCTGGGGCTATGAGGTCTTTGTTCAGGACTCCCTACTTAAGGATATTAGTATCATCCAGAAAATCTCACCAGATGTTATTGTGTTAGATGTTCAATCTGTCCACAAGCCTCAGCTTGATATATGCCGTATCCTCAAGGATGACTTTACCACAGCCTTTATACCAATACTTACCATCATAAGTAAGGGCCAATTGAGAACCCAAGCCTTAGACATTAAGCAGGGTATAGATGATTATCTAATCAGCCCACCTGACCCCCTTGATTTACGAATAAGGATAGATATGGCAATAAAGAAGTCCCAATACAGCTTCTATGCCAGCCCCCTAACAGGCCTTCCAGGAGGCAGGGTCATTGAGGAAATCCTTAAGAGAAAGATAAAGGAGGAATCTACCTTTTCATTTGGCTATCTGGATATAGATAACTTCAAATACTTTAATGACGCCTACGGCTATCTAAAGGGCGACAGGATAATTATGCAGACCGCCTATATGCTCTATACCGCCATAAGAAACTTTGGCAACAACGGTGACTTTATTGGCCATATCGGCGGAGATGATTTCGTATTTATCTCCACCCCTAATAAATATGAAAAGATATGCCAAGATTTCATCCAACTATTTGACAAGATTGTTCCCTTCCACTATTCTGAGGAAGACAGAGAACGTGGTTTCATAATAACAGAGGACAGGGCCCAAAAGACAAAGAAAATCCCCCTGATGAGCCTATCCGTAGCCGTTATAAGCAAGACCACCCCCTAGGACTTTAAGAACATAATTGAGATAAACGAGAGGGTGGCTGAGATAAAGAGATATCTTAAGACCCTGCCAGGGAGTAAATATATGGCTGATAGGAGAAATCGTAAATCAGAGGATTTTCTATATCCTCAATTTAATGAAATAAAATGGAAACCAACAAATTGTTATAAACCCCTTGGTCAGGTCTTGATTGATAAGAATCTTGTAACCCCAGAACAGTTAGACGAGGCATTAAAGATTCACTGGAAGAGAGGCATTGTTCTTGGAGAGGTTCTTAAAGAATTAGGTTTTCTTAATGAAGAAGGGCTGTTAGAGGCATTAAAAACCCAGGAAACCTCAACAGCTGATTTTAAACCTGAATCGTATAACAATTCTACATAGCATATTTTAATCCCTCGCAGAAATCCCCGGGCTTTAGCCTGAGGGATGAACGCTATGTTGCTTTTTCTGCTCGGGATGGAGCCGCAGGCTCCACTAATGAAACTTACTCCTGATATGCTTAAAGACAACCAGAATGAATATCGCAGTTTGTTTGATGATTCTCCGATTCCTCTATGGATAGAGGATTTTTCTGAGGTTAAGAAATACCTTGATGATTTACATAGAGAAGGTATTGGAGATTTGAAAACATATTTTGAGAATAGACCAGAGGTTATTTCCTACTGTGCTAACTTAGTAAAAGTCGTTGATGTAAATAGAGCTACCTTAGATTTATATAACGCTAAAAGCAAAAAAGAATTTAAAGATAATCTAAATAGGATTTTCTGTAGAGAATCGTACGGCGTGTTTAAAGAAGAACTTATTGCCCTTGCTGAAGGCAAAACTGTATTTGAGAGCGAAACCATCAATCAAACGTTAACAGGAGAAAAAATTAATCTTAGTTTTAAATGGTTTGTTGCTACGGGTTATGAAAAAACATTATCAAAGGTGTTTATTTCCATAATTGATATTACTAAACACAAGCGGACAGAGGAGGTTTTGCGTGAGAGTGAACAAAGAAAGAAAGCTTTTTTCCAAGCCATACCAGACTTAGTATTTATCCTCACCAAAGAAGGAGACTACGTTGAATTTAATGCCGAGAGAGACGAGGACCTGGCAATTCCGCGCAATGAAATTATTGGAAAAAATATCCGGGATGCTGGATTCTCTCAGGATTATGTTAATTCAATATTATACTATATTCAACAGGCTATCCAGACCAAGCAGGTGCAGATCTTTGAATATCAGTTAAAAACGCCAAAAGGCTTAGGTATCTGGGAGGCCCGTTTAGTAGCCTTGAATGAGAATGAAATTCTTGCTATTGTCCGCGATATTACTAAACACAAGGAAATAGAGAAAGAACTACATATATTAAATACAGAAATTGTGAAATCAAATATTAGATTAAAACAATTATCTCTTCAGGATTCTCATACAGGGCTTTATAATTATCGTTATCTGGGAGAGATTATTGAAGCAGAGTTCTATCGCGCTAAAAGGAATGCTACTCCTCTTTCAGCTATAATGTTGGATATAGATTATTTTAAGTCAATTAATGATGTCTATGGCCACCAATTTGGTGATTTAGTGTTGAAACAGCTATCCAGACAGCTAAAGAAGATTGTACGCCAGTATGATATTGTTATTAGATTTGGCGGAGAAGAGTTCGTAATTATATCTCCTGGAACAGATAGAGCTACAGCTTTAGTTTTAGCTCAAAGAATTTTGGATGCAATTAATTTGTATAACTTTGGAGATAAGCAACATACAACTAAACTAAAATTAAGCATAGCCATTGCTTCATATCCTGAAGATAAGATAACCAGGGGAATGGATTTAAT
>VGKN01000136.1 GCA_016867055.1 Candidatus Omnitrophota bacterium | reverse complement strand
GCTACATAATGGCTTATTGCATAATGGCTTAAGGGCGAAGCCGGCGTGTCTTCGGTTATCGTATCTGTCTTTGGAATACCGTAGACATGAAAGGTGGATATATAGTAGAAGCGTTTTATAGAGTTTTTATATGCTCCGTATAACATGTTGTACGTGCCTATACCGTTTACCCTCAAAGCCATATCAGGAGAATTCTCGCATTCCACTTCATTTAAAGCAGCGAAATGCAGGATGAAATCTATTCCCTCACTAACCCTATAGCAAAAATCAATATCTAAGACATCACCTGTAAAAAACTCAAATTTTCTTACCCATTCTTTCATAAAATCGGGAATAGTTTTTGCAGTTAAACGAATATCGTAGCCCTTATTTAAGAGATAATCTGCAACATAACTACCTAAGTAGCCAGTTGCACCAGTAATTAGAATTTTCATTTCATCCCGTCTTTTTATTTTGATTTTTAAATATGCATAAGATTAGACCTTGCGCTCTATAACCCATATCGGTCAAAAACAGGCTCTGAAAAATCCATTAAACGTTAGCCCTGTTTTATGTTCCAGTCATAGGGGATGTCGTTTTTGAAAGGGTCTATACGATACTCGTCAGGATTGTGATGGTTGTAGGGATAAGTAGCGCAGTTTGCGAGGATGGCATATTCATTTCCTATGGATTTAAATCCGTGAATAACATTCTCTGGTATGGTTATAAGTTTGGGGTTATTCTCACCGATGAACAACTCCATAATTTCACCCTTTGTGGGGCTATCTTCGCGCGGGTCATAGAGAACTACTTTCATCATTCCCTTGATAACAGCAAAATTATCTTTTTGCTTCTTATGATAATGCCACCCTTTAACCACCCCGGGATAGCAATATGAAAAATATATCTCGCCAAATCGTTCAAAAACCTCATCATCCTCCCGAAGCATATGGCCTATCCTACCCCTTTCATCGGGTATCTGTTTTAAATCCTTTATCTTGACCCCGTGTATCATAATCTATCCCCCTTAATGAGTCCCCCCTGATTCGTTTTGCATTCGCAAAAGCGAATCAAAACGAGGAGAGACAAATTCAGCCCCCATGCTTTCTTGCGAAAGCAAGAATGGGGGCTTCATTTGAAAAATTCTTTATACCACTCTATGGTTTCTTTCAAGCCCTCTTCCAAGGAATATATGGGTTTCCAACCAAGAATTTCTCTCGCTTTTTTAGAAGAGAGATACTGATTCTGAATTTCGCAGTCCGCCTCATTAAGGATAACTGGTTTTAAGTTCTCCTTCTTCATAAGTTTTAAAATTTTTTTTGCCATATCAAGAACGCTTATTCTTATTTCATTGCCGAAGTTGAATGCCTGTCCGGATATATCTATTTTACCCATCTTCTCTGCCAAATAGATATAGGCATTGGCAGCGTCCTTTATATAAAAATAATCCCGTATGCAACTTCCATCGCTTCTTATAACTGGCCTTTCATCTAAAAGGGCAGAGCGGATTGTTCCTGGAATAAGCCGGTTAAAATTCAAATCTCCGCCTCCAAAAAAATTCCCGCAGCGCGTTACGCACACGGGCAGGCGGTATGTCTTAAAATAAGAGAGGGCTAAAAGGTCCGCGCAACTCTTTGAGACATCATAGGGATGCATACCCCTTAGAGGGGTCCCTTCATCGTAAGGAAGATTTAGGGATTCTCCGTAAGCCTTATCGCTTGAGGCAATAATAATCTGTTTTACTTTCTTATTTCTCCTTGAGGCTTCTAATACATTCCATGTGCCCATTATATTGGCACGGAATGTGGAAATAGGATTATTATTAGCGATACCGACTATTGTCTGAGCCGCAAGATGAAAAACCGTCTCAATTTCATATTCGTTTATAATTCTTTCTAGTAATGTCTGATCTTC
Organism: Candidatus Omnitrophota bacterium; assembly: GCA_016867055.1. Next base: position 3,030 of record VGKN01000136.1, on the reverse strand, counting down.
AATCTCTCCACGAACTGTTATTATACGATTGTAGAGTTCCATTCCGAATAAATTTGACTGAGGCACCCAATCACGGATTAAACCTACTACATTAGCCTTTCTTTCAACTAAGCCTTTTGTAAGCCAGGAGCCGAGCAAACCGGTGCATCCCGTTACGAACACATTCCTGTTACGCCAGAAATTATTCTTTTTCACCATATCTTCCATCCAGCCTTTCCGGTTTCCCACATCTTGTTTAAAACCTGGTAATCCTTATAGGTATCCATACAGTGCCAAAAATCATTATGCTTATAAACCGCAAGTTGGTTCTTCCTCGCAAGCGCAGGAAACGCATCTTCTAACATCATATCGTCGTCAAGGTAACCAAAAATCTCCTTCTTAAAAACAAAAAAACCGCCGTTAATATAACCCTCTAAACTGGGCTTCTGGGCAAAACTCCTTGCAAGGCTGCCGTTTATTTCTATTACCCCGTATTTGGAAACCGGATGAACCGCGGTAAGCGTAGCTATCTTATTATTCTTCCTGTGGAATTCTATTAATTTTCTTATATTTACGTTTGCCACTCCGTCCCCATATGTGGCAAGAAAAAGGGGCTCATCATTTTTTATATATTTCTTTATGCGCGTAATCCTGCCTCCTGTAGAGGTCTCTATACCGGTATCAGCAAATATAATATTCCAGTTTTCTATTCTCTCACCATCATCCATAATACGCGCCTTATGTGTCTTTAGGCTTAAGGAGAAATCATTATGAAAATATTTATAATTTATAAAAAACTCTTTTATCATCTCTCCCTTGTAACCCAGGGAGAGAATAAATTCTTTGATTCCGTAGTGGGAGTAAATCTTCATTATATGCCACAGTATCGGAATATTGCCTATCTTAACAAGGGGTTTGGGATGGTATTCGGTCTCCTCCCTTAGCCTTGTGCCTAAACCGCCGCAGAGTATGACGCACTGCATTTATCGCCTCCTAAATGTAACCAAAGATGAATTTTAACATTTTGGTTACATTTATTCCGAGCGTAAGCGAGGAATCTCTTTTAATAGAGACCATTCACTTCGCCCATTTAGTATTTCTCCGTAAAATTTAATAAACTGCTTGGTTACAATATCCCAGTTAAAGTATTTTTTTACCCATTCCCTTGCCAAAGAACCTATCTGGATGCCTTTTTCCTTATTTTTACATAATTCTATAATTTTATTATAAATATCCTCTTCTGTAAATACATTTATCACAGGAGGTGGTTCCTCGAAAAATGACGTGTATTCCTTGCTAAAATAGACAAAGGTGGGTATTTCCATTGACATAGATTCCAGCACCAGAAGACCGGCTGAGCCAGCATTGAACTGGTCAAACACGATATCCACAGCGTTTAAGAATCTTATGAGTTTATCTTTGGATAGCGCGGGAATCCATTCCACGTTAGACTCAATTCCCAACTCTGCTATCAGGCGTTTGCTCTCCAGGACATCCCTTCCCTTTTCAGCAATCAGCATAACAGCGTTAACCCTGTCAGACTTCACAAGACGGGCAAATGCCCTGAATAACTTATCGTTTCCCTTATTCTGCTGGCCCGGTTCGTTTCTTACCCATTCCTGGCGTGCTAGATGGGCAAATAAAAAATCGCAGTTATACTCCTTACGAATGTCTTCTTTCGTATCTCCCCTTACCCTTGCATATCTTTCGGTATCAATTGGTATAAAAGGGAAATAAAGACTATTTGAAAGACGCAATCTCTCAACCAATTCTCTCTGATGGGGCATTGAATATATGACCAACCCTGCCTCTCTTAGTGCCTTCCTCTGAATAGCCGCCAGTATTATATGTTTTAGCGACCCGCTCTTAAAGGGAATGTTATCTAGATCATAACCATAGGTCCAATGTAGATATGGCTTATTTGTAAACTGGGTTAGCATCGAGGCCTCTCCAAAAGAATGTATCAGGTCACATTCCTTAAGTTCCTCCAGAAATCTTCTCTCTCTTTTTCTAAGTCTGAGTAGATTCTTTACCGACACATCTACATACCTTACCCACTCAGAACGGCTTTCCTGCGGCAATTCCCATTCGGGAAGGTCGCTTTTTGCAAGTGGAAAACTATCCACATATACATATGCCTCAATATTCATTCTGCGAAGAAACCTGCAGAAGTTAAAAGCCATGTTGGCGTTATTTCCGTAGAGATAAATTTTCATTTATCTATCTTTCTTACAATCTTTAGTTCCTTGAGATATTCTGTAGCCTTTGAGAAATACTCTTTTGGGGAACCTATGCTGTATATCCAGTTAACGTATTCACACACACCCCTTGCTATGTCATACTTGGGTTCAAAACCAAATTTCCTAATCCGTGTGACATCGGCAAAAAGGTGTCTTAGATCTATAGGTCTATATTCATTTGGAAAAACAGGTTTGATATCGCTATTATAAGCCTTAGTAAGAATCGCCAAGAAATCTATAACCCTGGTCGCTTTACCGGTTCCAATATTAAATACCTCACATTTTATATTGTCATTTTCACTAACTAAAAGATTTGCCTGCGCCACATCTTTTACATATATGAAATCCCTTGTTTGATTACCATCCTCGTAAACAACAGGTGGTAGATTATTAAGTATACGAGTAGAGAATATGGAGCATATGCCTGAATAAGGATTGAAAATAGACTGTCTTGGACCATAGGTTAAAGAATACCTAAGCGCTACAGTAGGTATTCCGGTCTCTTTGTAAAAATTAAGAGTAAGGCGCTCCTGAAAATATTTGGAGATAGAATAGACCCCTGTTACATTTACCGCCATTTCCTCATCTACTGGACGGCCTTCCATCGGTTTTAAGCAAAAAGGGCATTTAACCTCCCATTCTCCCTCACTTAGCTGTTCTATACTCCTAAGAGGTGGATGTTGAATACCATGCTCTTGACAATAATATTTGCCTTCACCATACACCGCCTGCGAAGAAGCAGTAATAATCTTTTTGATATCAAGTCTTTTGTTACGTATAATCTCAAGCATTTTGGCACTGCCAAGAGCGT
>VGKN01000135.1 GCA_016867055.1 Candidatus Omnitrophota bacterium | reverse complement strand
TGGCTGGGCAACAATTAGCGTTTTGTATAATTCCTCAGCCGCAGTAACGCCTTTCATTTCGGCAAGTTGTTTTAGTAATTGTTTGCGCCCCTCTTCATCAGTAATATGGTGGAAATAAACAAAAAGTATGGCTTTGGCAAAATCCTGTCTATAGGTATGAACAGACTTTAAATCTGAAAGAACCTGAGCAATAAATTTCTCTACCTTACCAGCTTTACTTAACTTGGATAATTTTGCTAAATCGTCATTCAAATCTGCCAATACTGGACTCTCAGGGTCTGATAATGAAGGAGCTAATAGAAATCTTACATCATTACTAAAAAGAACTGCATCGCGCCTAACCTTAGCCACCGCTATAAGGGCGTTTAAGGCTGCGTTTAACGAAAGGCGTAGTAAATTCGGATTTGAATATCCCGCTTCTTTCTCAGCCAGTTCTTTCCTTAAAGAGTTAGGCAGGTAGAAGGTTGCGGCGCTAAAGGTAACAGAGAGACTCCGGGAAATTAACCCCTTAATCCATTCATTTAAGATATCCTCTGCGTCTTCTTCTTTAAAGGCTACCGTTAAATCCTCCCTGATTTCCTTGGCTAATAACCAGATTTTTCTTTGGGTATCATCTAAAATTTCTGGTTCCTTAAATTCTTCATCCAAGGGCTTGCTTAATGCAAGCGAAACTGCATCCTTGGCAATCATTAAGGACTCCTGCAGGGTCTTAACTACATTTTGCCCATCGGGTTTAAAACGCACTGCTAAACAATATTCATCAGAAGGAAGTCCAAATACACCAGAGTTGTATAATAATATCTGGTTTTCATTTATTGATAACCTATCAAGGGAAGCGGCGAGTGTTTTTCCTATTATTTTTAAAACCGCCTTTATCAGATTTCTAATAATCTCCTCTTTCTGCTCATGTGAGATTTCTCTTCCTATAAATGAGCTCTCCAGTGTTTCTTTAATCTTTCTGAATCGGTCAAGGTCAATAACAACAGATAAAATATCCTCATCTTCTTCAATTGCCTTAGCCAACAGAGCCTCCAGTCTTTCTACTGCATCCGTATAAGTAAGGATTGGAATAACCTTGTCAGTAAATGTAATAGTATCTAAAACTTTAGTCTCTGTAACAGCTTGCACTGGAGTAGTTCCGGCAGGCTGGGCTAGGTCGGGTAGTAAATTTTGGCAGATAGTTTCTATAAATTCCTGTTGTTGATTTTCTATGGGGTGGCGTATAGTTTCGCCCTTTTCAAAAACTGCTCTAACGCCAACTTCTAATAAATCCTTCTGTGCCTTTGAGCCATCCAGAGGTGGTGCTTCGCTCACAATGATTACAGGGACTTTGCCTGCAATTTCCCCAGCCAAGGTATAGCCATCCATTTTAGGCATGTGAAGATCGCTGACCAATAGCCTCACATCCTTACTCTGACCTTTGAGTCTTTCTAATATTTCTAATGCTTCTTGGCCATTCCTCGTCCACACAACACGAAAACCATTTCTAAAAAGGACCTCTTTCATCATAGACCAATCATATGGATTATCCTCAACCACCATAACAATATGACCTTCTTGACCAATAACTTCTCCTGCAGTAATGGCGTCAAAGAATAAATCTATCTTGCCTGGGTATCTCAGGCCTTGTTCTGGAAGAAGGGGGTCAATATAAAAATGATAATCCACATCTTCTTTAATTCCTTCACCCATCCTCTGCATGGCAACTTTCTCATATGAATCTACCAGCCCTAAATATACAGCAAACCACTGTGTTATAATGTCCATTGCCCGTTCTTTTACATTCTGGCGAACTTCGGGCGTTACTATCTCAGCCAAGGGTGTGTTTTCACGTAAACCTGTTGTTATAGCATGGGCGACGATTTCATGCAGCAACTGCTCTTCTGGCGTTCGATATCTATTGTTAACAAAGTTTTGCCTAAGCTTTTCCATATCAATTGTTTCCTTCAACCTAAAAAAGATTCTATTCAGATTTTCTCCAGGGCCTGGCCCTGCTACAACCCCATATGCTGTTGGTACAACCTCAAAGGTTTGGTCAGGCTGAAAACCATAAAACTCCAGAATGGCATCAAATAGTCCACAACTTACTAAATTTAACCATGCAGTTTGGTAAATCCTTATATGTTCTTCATACAAGGCTCTGTTTTCTCTCACCTTCTTTGCTATAATTTCCTTAAGTTGTGCCTCTGGTAAAATAGCCTCAAGATTTACTACCTCCCCGGTCTCATCAATCTGCACCCCAGGTCCTTCTAAAATCGCTATAACCTCCTCCGGCAATGCTACATTATATCCCTTATTTCTATACACTAAACGCCTCTTCGCAAAGAATTGAACAACCTCCATTTCAGTCTCAACAAGCTCCTCTTCAGATGTGACAAATCTTACAGCGAGCGGCGTGGCGGCTTTGGCTAGTTTAGTTGCAGTTGTTGGTATACCGGTTGGGGCTGTGGTTCCGGTTGCTTGTTCAACTGGGACCTGTAATACAGCCTCAAGCTCTTCAACAAATTCACCTACAGAATACCCTATGGGGTCACTGGCAGAAATAGCACCGCTATTTTTAATCATAGTATTGAGCCTTGCTTGAATAGGTTCATCTGCCTTCATACCGTCCTGAATCTTTGCTTCAACTACTGCGGGGTCCATATCTTCTATCTCTTCGCCGTAGAGAATAAAGAACAATAGTCGCCCTAAACCTCGCACATCATCCAAAAACACACTATCTAAATAATTAGTTAATTTAACTGTAATATCTTCGGTATCTAAAGACCCTATTAACACATATGCAGGTCTCAAATTTCCGTGTTCTATCCCCTCTCTATGAAGTTCTTGAATTCCTTTTGCTACCTTAAGAAGTGTTAATAACAATTGTTGTGATAACTTAGACTTTATGGTTAAGGTATCTAATGCATTCTCGCCAAAGGTTTCAAAAAACATTAACTTACTGTTACTATCATATTCACAGGGCCTCAAAAGCCACGTCCCTGCATGTTTAGCTGTTTCGTATTTTTTTAACATTCCTTGCGCATCAACTTCACTTACAACTGATAATCCAACATTCAAACCATCTGAAAGCTGTGCTTGATATGCGCCAGCAATAACTGAATCGGCTGTTATATTAAAAAGCTTATTTTCCCCATATCTTATAGCAATTTCCCATTCTGCAGCAGCTTTAAGTAATCTGCGAGTCTGAGAAGGTTCGAGTCCAGCCTTAAGTTTAAAGATAAAGGGATTCAATTCCTGGGAAGGTTCAACATCAATTATCAATTTATCAGAACCAATATCTTGTTGTAAATCTGCAATATGGGGTAATATCGCATCAATGCCTTTTGGCATTTTACTAATAGGCTGGTGTAACTGTAATCTTAGATTTTCTTCAATTAGCAATGTATTAATAAAGTGCTCAGTAACCCGCAAATTTCCAGAAAATGTCTCTGCCAAATATACCGCTATTATATCCTTAAAAATATCCAAAAACTCTCTTCCGCCTTTAGATAATCCAGCTATTATCCAAAGAAGCGAGGCTCTTTTAATTCTATCTTGTTTACTAACAAAAGGATAAGCCCTGAGTGCTTCTCGGAATGCTCGATCCAATTCTTCTCCTGGTCGCCCTTTTATAACACGAAGATTTTTATACCTTGAAAAGAAATCCGGATCTTGATTATACATAGTTTCAGAGATAAGAATAGCTGTAATATCCTCACATGGTATATCCTTCGCAAAGCGAATTTCACCTTCATGTACATAAAATCCTGCTAATCCCTGTTCCATATAGGTATTATATGTCTCTGAACTGACTATGATAATACAACTATCGGGTTCGTATTGTCTTTCTCTATCCCATATATAAGGATGAGGTGCAAATGGTATGCCTTCTTTGCCACCTAACGAATCTTTTACACTTAGTCCTTTTTCTAGTAGGTTCTTAATGTCGTTTGTACTTAGGTTATACATCTTTCTAAAAACCATATTCCCTTTGGGAATATAGCAACATATTACATGTCTTACCATTGTCTGAGCAAGCCAGATATTGTTTAAGATAGCTTGATAAAGTTGTGTATAATCTGAAAATCCGCTTTTTGCCAGCACCCATTTTAATTCATCCGAAGTGAGGTCTAAGCCGAGGAGTTCATTAATTGAGGTTACAACTTCTTCTGTTGACATAGGTATAGCAGGGGTTGGGGCTTTGACGGGTAGTACACTATTAGTTGCTCGTGGCGCGACGGCTCCTGGCACAGCGGAGTGTCCGCCAACAGCCGTATTATGCGCAAAGATGTTATTTCCAATGAAGTTGTGTGTGCCGTCAACTTCAATATCGTAAACATGCTCATAGCCACAGTATTCTATTGAGACAATTCTGTCCCAGAGGAGGTCTGTAGAGTTTTCCTCTTGACTTCTTAAGAAAAGCGTAGTATTTTTATTTATAGGAGAATTAGATATGATAAAACGATTTAAGGTCATAATTGAACCAGAATCAGAAGGTGGATATTCTGTGCATGTGCCTGCGCTTCCCGGCTGTGCTTCGCAAGGCGAAACTATAGAAGAAGCTATCTCCAATATAAAAGAAGCGATTGAATTATATATCTGGTCTCTTAAAGACGATAGTTTACCTATCCCTGAATCTGATGTAGATGTTGAGCTAAGAGAAGTAGAAGTCTCTGTATGACCAGAATTCCTCGTATCTCTGGCAAGGAAGTTATCCGTGTCCTTGAAAGACACGGATTTTTTATTAAACACCAAAAGGGCTCCCATGTAATTATGAGGCACAAAACAGATATCGCTCGTAGGTGCATCGTTCCACTGCATGGCTAGCCTGGAACCCTTTATTCCATTCTTAAAGGAGCTGGTCTTTCCATAGAAGAATTTGTCAAGTCTTCCTAATCTCGGCACCGCAATCTCATCCCCTACCTTTAATTCACTAACCTTAACCCATTGAGAAAAGGTTGAAGGTTGATGGTCGAAGCTCAAAGCATTGCCTTCTGCCTTCCACCTTCCAACTCCCAACTTAACTA
>VGKN01000134.1 GCA_016867055.1 Candidatus Omnitrophota bacterium | reverse complement strand
ATATGAAATGCCTATTTTGGGCTGTATCAAAATTACGAAGAATAATAAATTATTTAAATTGTAGGAATGTAGAAAATTATATAATTAAAAATAATCCCGATGTTATTATAACAACACACTTTTTACCGGTAGAGGTAATCTCTTCCTTAAAACGGAAACGCAGATTTAAGGGGAAACTGATAACCGTTGTTACAGATTTTGGGCTACATAGTTTTTGGGTTTCAAAAGAGGTGGATAGGTATGTAGTGGCAACCGAGTTGACCAAAAGAGACCTTTTAGAGAGAGGGATATCCGAGAATAGAATAGATGTATTGGGCATTCCAATAAGGTCAGTTTTTGTGACGAAAAAAGATAAAAGAGAACTACTTTCCAAATTGGGCGCAAAGGAGGGGGTATTTACAATACTCATAGCAGGCGGGGGATTTGGCGCAGGGCCCGTGGGAATTCTCTTTAAGAATTTGGCAGGATTGAAATATGATAAACAACTTTTTGTGGTATGCGGTACAAATACAAGATTACAGGGGGCATTAGAAACAGCTGCTAAGGATTTTCCAAACATCTGCAAGATATTCGGCTTTGTTGAAAATATGGATGAATTGATGAGGGTAAGCGATATATTGATAGGTAAATCAGGCGGTTTGACCTGTTCAGAGGCTTTAGCCTTAGGTACTCCTATGATTATAGTATCGCCGATACCTGGCCAGGAGGCAAGGAATACAAAAATTCTGGTTAAATGCGGAGCTGCTATTGAACTAAAAAATCTATCAGATATTAATGAATTAGTTGAAAGAATTATTTTAAACAAAGAGATTCTTAAAAATCTGAGTGAGAATTCAAAATCCTTGGCACGTCCAGAGGCAGCTAGAGATATAGCAAACCTTACGCTTAGCCTTTAGAATGAAACGCGATAATTTAAAACAAATCGTTGACCAGTTGAAGGGTTATCTTGAGATTGAGGAAGGTTTTGGCTGTAGAGAGTACCTCTTAAATCATAAAAAGGATGAGGAGCTCATAAATTATAATCCAAGCAAAGAAAAACCCTTAGAACTTCTTTCTAAAAGGGTATCTAATTGTAGAAGATGCACCTTGTATAGACACAGAAAAAATGTGGTGTTTGGAAAGGGAAATATAAACACCCAATTACTATTTATCGGAGAAGCGCCTGGCGAAGAAGAGGATTTGACAGGTGAGCCGTTTGTGGGAAAGGCCGGGGCTTTGCTTTCAAAGATAATGAACTCCCTCGGCTTAGAAAGAAGGGAGGTATATATCACAAATTGTCTGAAATGCAGACCCCCCTTAAACAGACCCCCCTCCAAAGAGGAGCTTGCATCCTGCGAGGAATATTTGATAGAACAAATCAACATAATAAAACCAAAACTCATATGTGCCCTTGGAAAGTATGCGGCGTGGAATCTATTGAAAAGGGAAGAACCGATAAGTGTATTAAGGGGGAGTTTCTATGACTATCATAACATAACGGTAATACCTACATTCCATCCTGCTTATCTGTTGAGAAACCCAAGGGATAAAAAGCTTGTCTGGGAAGATATGAAAAAAATTATACAGTTTTTAAAAAAATGAAGGCGTATAACATTGCAGAGGTGGCTATTGACATTCCAAAACAGGATTTTTTCCATTATATTATCCCTGATGCTATAAAGACTAAATTGACTATCGGGAAAAGGGTTGTGGTTCCCTTTGGAAATAAGGAGCGAATTGGTTTTATTGTGGGGCTATTGGATAGTTCGCCCATTAAAAGACTGAAGGAGATTTTGGCTGTTCTTGATGATGTTGCGGTCTTAGACGCTGATATGCTAAAACTTACGAAATGGCTATCAGAGTATTATTTATGTTCCCAAGCAGAGGCTATAAAGGCAGCCTTACCAAGTTTATTAACCAAGAAAAAAGTCAGGATTAGTTTTGAAGAGCAGAACTCAAACGCAAATTATGGTTTTTCTTTTCCAAGAGGCAAAATAAAAAACCTCCCAAAAAACCTCTCCTTTCAAATAGAGAAATGTCAAAACAAGATTTTTCTACTTCATTATAAATCAAAAGAAGAAAAATTCGGTATATTTCTAAGTAGCATCTCTAAGGTTCTTTCAAAAGGAAATAATTGTATTTTTTTGGTTCCTGAGATTCTATATGTAAATGAATATAGAGAGATATTGCAAGATGCATTTGGAGATATTGTATCCATTCTGCACAGCGGTTTAACTGAGAGAGAACAATTTTCAAATTGGAAAAGGATAATTGAGGGTAAGGCGTTAATTGCCCTGGGCACTCGTATGACTATTTTCAGCCCATTTAAAAAAATGGGTTTAATAATAGTTGAGGATGAGCACCAGGGGGCATATAAACAGGATAGAACCCCCCGCTATGATGCAGTAAATGTTTCCTTAAAGCGTTCAGAATTCTCCAATGCGATTGTCATTTTGGCTAGTCCTACCCCAAGGGTGGAATCCTATTTTAAGGCAAAGCAGGGAGAGTTTATCTTACTTAAGACAAGGGATAAAAAACCAGATATAGTTTCTACAAAAATAAAAGTGGTTGATATGAGAGACTCGTATGGTTATAGGACTAAAAACAGGTTTCTATCCAGAATGCTTCAGGAGGAGGTAGGGAGGGTATTTCTCGCAGGTAATAAAAATAAAGTAGTTATTTTTGTGAATAGACGCGGGTTTTCCACGTATTGCCGTTGCATTGGTTGTGGTTTTATAGTTAAATGTAGCAATTGCAACAATCCCCTTGTATATCATTTTGATAATAAAATGCTGATATGCCATTTTTGTAACTTTTCTATAAGACCACCCGACATCTGCCCTGAATGTGGAAAATATCATATTGAGTTTGCGGGATTTGGGACAGAGAAGGTAGAAAGCGAGATTGCAAGATTGTTTCCAGTTCTTAAGACAGAAAGGCTTGACAGCGACGCTTATTCAAGAAGAATCGGTTTGGATAAGATAATTGATAAATTTGAAAAGAATGAGATAGACGTTTTGATAGGGACGACTATGGCCTTAAAGGTTTTGGAGTTGGAATATATAAGACTTATAGCTATCCTTTCTTTAGATACTTTTTTAAACCTTCCGGATTTCAGATCAACCGAGAAGATGTTTAATACATTAATGCATATTTTAATGAGTAAAGGTATGAGCCATCCAGATGCAAGATTGGTAATCCAAACCTACCTTCCCGATTTGTATCTTATCAAGGCTATCAAAAGAATGGATTACAATGGTTTTTATAGAAAGGAATTGTCTCTTCGTAGAGATTTATACTACCCGCCATTCTGCCATTTGACGAGTATCTCAATTAAATCAAAAATAGAAGATACTGCAAAAAGAATATCCTTTTTACTTAAAGAGGTTTTGGATAAAGAGGGATTTACTAAAAAGTTAGAAATCCTTGGCCCCAGTCCCCATCGTATAAAAAAAATCAGGGGCTATTTTATATGGGAATTAATCCTAAAGGCCAAGGACAACAATTACGTATGTAATGCGCTAAAGCAAATTTTCAAAAAAATAGGTTGTAGGTCAAGAAGGTACATCTCTATTGATATAGACCCGAGATAGGAAATTTATTGATGGAAATTTTTCTTTAAGGTACCAAGAGCATCTAAATTTCTTAAGAATTTTTCAGCATCTAAATCATACGGTGAGATTGATAAAACAGCATTAAAACAACTTCTTGCTCTTGGTAGGTCATCTGTTTTTATATAAAGTTCTCCAAGTCTTTTTAGAGCTTCTATATTCTTTGGTTTTAACTGAACTACCTCCTCAAATAACCTTAGTGCAGAATTTGCATCATTAATCTTTTGGAATATTCTAGCAAGTTTTAAAAGCGCTTTTTCATCAAATGGTTCTTTGCGCAGGAGTTTCTCATACTCATCTACCGACCTTTTGATATTGTTTTGCAAATAAAATATTGAAGCCCTTAACCCATAGAAAAAACAGTAGAATCTATTCAGGATTCGTGACAGGAGTTTGGGCGGGTGTTCTTTGAAGAATTTTTGCTCTGCAAGTCTTAAATAATGGCGGGCTTCGGCAAAGTCAAATTTTAATCTTAAAATCTGAGAGAAAAGTTCAATAGCATATTCGTAATTTTTTCTATTAAAGGCGGACACGCCTTTATCAAAAAGGTCCTTTATCTCTTTCGGGGTATCGTTTGTTAAAATATTTGTGTTTTTCTCATTAACCATATATTTCTTATATAATAATATTTCCTTTTTAATATGTCAAATAAATAATGTTTGATATTTGTAAAGATTATGATAAAATAAAACTTTATTTAAAAAGATATGACTATTTTGAATATAAGAAAATATCCTGATCCTATTCTAAGAAAAAAGGCAAAGAGGATATCAACGGTTACCGATGAGATATTAAGGTTGGTATCCGATATGATTGAAACCTTAGAAGAGGCAGGTGGGGTTGGTCTTGCAGCACCTCAGGTGGGTTTTAGCATTCAATTGAGCGTTATTAAACCATTAAAAGAAAACCCCGCTGTTGTCCTTCTAAACCCCAGAATAAAATCTGTAAAAGGAAGATTAATAATGGAAGAGGGATGTCTGAGTATTCCGGGCGTAACTCTGAAGGTTAAAAGATATAATGAGATTGTTTTGGAGGCAATGAATATAAAAGGCGAGAGGGTTAAACTAAACGCTGGGGAACTCCTTTCAAGGATAATTCAACATGAGTTAGACCACCTAAATGGCGTTTTGATCCTTGATAGGGTTAATTTATTGAAACGGATAAAAACCATCGGTTCTTTTAGGTTTAAAGCCATAGCATAAACAATGAATATTGTTTTTTTTGGAACAGATAAGTTCGCCATTAACTCCTTGGAGGCTATATATAATTCTAAGCATAAAATCGTCTCTATCGTGACAGCACCGGATGCTAAAAGGGGGCGGGGATTAAAAGAGACTTTTACGGATATTAAGAGATTCGCCTTGAATTATAGGCTTAATATTCTTCAGCCAAGGGACCCGAATTCAAACACCTTTATTGAAATTTTA
>VGKN01000133.1 GCA_016867055.1 Candidatus Omnitrophota bacterium | reverse complement strand
TAATATCTATGTTATTACCCCTAATAGCACTTATTAGTTCAATAAGCAGATGAAGATGGTTACAGTTGTTACAAATTATTTGTTTGACAACTCATCATCCATAATCTTTTAACTGAATAAAACACATTAATTAACAATGAAGATAGCAAAAGGGTTTACCCCACCCTCCGTAAAACCCTGTTCTTTAGCACGGAGAGCCGGGTTTACCCTTATTGAACTTATTGTAGTTATGGCAATAATTATTATTTTGGCTGGTGCTGTCTCAGGCACAAGTCAAATTGCAAGAAAGAAAGCCTTAACATCTAAAACAAAGGCAGCAATTTCTTCGCTAGAGACAGCCTTAAGTATGTATGAGACAGATTGCGGTGTATTTCCTCCAAGTGGAAATTCTAATATGGTCTCTGAACTCATAGGGCCAAGCACACAAACAGGCTGGAATGGTCCTTATATGACGTTTAAATCCTCTGAACTTAGCGGCGGAGCATTCATTGACCCCTGGGGTAGTCCTTATGTTTATACAAATCCAGGGGCACATAATACTTCAAGCGTTGATATATATTCCCTCGGGCCTAATAAGACAGATGAATCAGGCACGGGAGATGATATAAATAATTGGTAAAAGATATCATTGGTTGATTAAAGCCCATTACCCACAACCTTTTTAAAATAAAACAGTATAATCAACAATTTGCAATTTTATGAGGATAAAAACGGGGTTTACAATTCTTGAATCTACAATAGTCCTTGGGATAATCGCTGTTATTATGGGAATGTCAATACCGCTTTTCTCAAGGTTTACTAAAGGTTCCTCAATAAATTCTGCCGCCTATCAGATATCAGGTATTTTAAGGACAGCGCGTTCTTATGCAATCTTAAAAAATAGTAATTACTCAGTAAATTTTGATAATATCATAATTCCAAATGCGGTATGGATTACCGATTCCACGAATAACCTAATAGGTAAAAGATATGGCCTGCCCAAAACTATTAGAATAGCAAGACCAGATGGTTCAGATCCAATAACATTTTATGATGATAGAGCCACCTTTAAACCAACAGGTGGTACAGTTTATATGGGTTCTGTTTATCTTATGGATTCTGGCGGTTTGACAAAGCAGATAACCGTAATCAATACAACAGGAAGGGTGAAGATAAATTAATAATTAGTAACCAGTAATCGGTGATTGGGAATTAGAATTTCTTAAACACAGGGCTGGGGTAAGGTATCAAAAATGTTAAAGGGAGAAAGAGGATTTACATTAATTGAGATTATAACTGCACTAAGCATTTTGACCATAGGTATATTAAGCCTAGTTTCTTTATTAACAGTTGGACTTGCCTCGTTTGGCACCTCTCAGGATATAACTATAGCAACTCTAAAGGCACAGCAGAAACTTGAAGAGACAAAAAGAAACGGTGTGAATAATCTACCTGCGCCACCAGCGCTTCCAGGAAAGGGGATCTTTTCTGCGCCCGTTCAGTTTAGCGATAACCAAAGGTTCAGCTGGCAAATGGCGGTTTCCTATGTAGATGATGGTTCGGGCACAAACACCGCTGTCGGAGATTTAAGAGAGGTAAATATAAGAATAACCTGGTTGAGATTTAGAAGAACATACAGTGAAGATTTTACAACCTATATTTCAAAACACTGATAAAAAAGGCGTGACGTTGGTTGAGATATTAATAGCAACCTTTATCTTAGCGATAAGCTCTGTCAGTATCTACACAATCTTTAGGACAGCCACTACAGTATATTCCAAGGCGCAGAGGCAATTGGAGATGATACAAAATGCGCGAATAATACTGGAGCAGATGACAAGGGAACTTCAAGGAGCGGTATTTAATCAAAACACAGGAATTGCCCTACGTGGTTATGAAACTGGTAGCGGTATAAAATCAGGAAGCACCAAAGATGAAATTCACTTTGTTGTAGCAGTCCCCAATAGCGGAAGGTGGGATCTTTGCGAGGCAGGATATTGGCTAAGAGGCGCTAATAATACTCTTATGAGATGTTTTGAAGTTAACCCTGATTTTAACTTTGCAAATAATACTAGTAGCGAATTGGGATACAATATCACGGATTTACAATTTTTTTACTATTATAGAGATAATGCATTAAATTGGGTAAGAACCCCCAATGCAAACTGGAATTCTAACCAAGACATTGTTTCCAATTATGACGCAAATGGTATCCAGAGGAATCCTGATGGACTTCCCGATATGGTTGAGGTAAGACTTACTGTTAGAGACGATTTAGGCAGGGAGCAACCGCGGGAATTTTCAACCTTTATTTATCTTAAAAACAGTAACTGATGAAGAGAATAAATAAAAGACAAGAAGGTATTGCATTACTCTTGGTAGTGGGTATCTTAACCATTTTTACAGTTACCCTGACAACATTTGCTCTAAATATGCAGTTAGAGAGAACCGCTTCCAACAACTACTCAAATTCAGTTAAGGCAAGATACCTTGCTGAGGCAGGCGTGGACTACGCCCAAGCCATTATTAGAAACAATTTTAAATCAACACCAATAGACAGTTTATCTGAACGGTGGGCAAGCCCCTATACGCTAAATTTTCCAAACTATGGCTCTATACAATTATCCCTACAAGATGAGCAGGCAAGGGTGAATATAAATAATGCGAGTTTGCTATTACTTGGTAATCTGCCCTCGGTGGGGCCAGCACTTGCTCAAAATATTATAAATTATAGAAACTATTTTAGACAATTTTCTACAAAAGGAGAGGTAAGGTTAGTAGCGGGTATAGGAGAAGCAACCTATAACGCAATCAAAGATTTTATAACAGTAGGCTCTTATATAAATCCGAGTAGAGAAAATCGCTCTCCTATAAATATGAACACAGCAGACTCAGTTGTTATAACGGCTGTTTTAAACGGAATATCTGATGGGTCAAATACGATAACATCTGTTGAAGCACAAAACCTGACAAATGAACTTATATCGGCAAGACCCTTTGATTCCTGGGCGGAATTTAATAACGTAATTGATAATAGCGCCTCAATAAATTCTGCCAAAAAGATAATGTTGAAGACTTTACTAAATCCCTACTCAAGATGGCCAAGTACTGCCCCATCAAATTTCACCACAGAGTTTTGTCTTTTTTCAGGGTGTTTTTCTGTAGTTTCAAACTCAACCATTTTAAATAGGGCAGGAAATCCCTCTGCAAATGCAAGAACCGAGGCAGTCATTTCCCTATTTTCCAATATAAATGACGCTGTATTTATTACCACATTAAAGGAGGACTTTCGTGGTGAGGATGCAGACTATGATGGCAGTTTAGATACCGGAGAGGATGTAAATGGAAATGGCAATTTAGATGTGCCTACATATGCGAGGGTTACCTGGATGGACTCTTGCCCTGTAAATTCTAATGATGATTTGGGGCTAACCTACAGACACGATCTTGCTACCTACCCTGATTATGGCTATCAGGTAGTTAAGGATTCACTAAAGATAGGTTTCTGGGATAATTTTGATGAAGATGAGAATTACACCAGGAGTGAATGGATACGGGAACAAGGCTCGTATTCAATAGTCCATTCATCGCACACCGATCCCATAAAAAACACTTCCGATAAACAACTTGTAACAACCGCTCCTTATTCAGTGTTGGTTTTGTTTGACTCATCTAAATGGGCCTTTGGAGACAGTTTTTCCATTCGCATATTCAATTTTGATTCAGTTGGTCCACCAGCAGGAGCGGGATGTGAAGATATAGGAAATGTTGAATTTCATGGTACAGCTGGTGGTATACATAAATTTTTTATAAATAGATTTGAATACCTATACTGGGGAGGTCCTCAGGATATAAGTGGAGATGGTTTTCTTACCTATCCTGAAGATTGTATGGATGTTATGTTTAAATGTGCCTTATGGTCATTTAATAATACTGGATATTCAAAGTATGTAACACCAAATTATGATATTTTTCCAGAACAAAAAACTTATAGATTTGTATCAACAGGTGTTAATCAACAGCCGAGTTGTTATATTTCATATGATACCTCAGGTTATACACCTATTTCATCTCCATGGCAAAATAATAGATATAATTATCCTTTCTTCTCCCCGGACCCAGGCCCTGGTTGGCAGTTTTCGAGTTGGAGATTAAAATTAACCACATTAAACCAAGTGCCTGTCTGGGATGATGTAAGAATTATATCTTCAAGTGGTTCTTATACTTCTATACCATTTGATGCAGGTAGACAGGTGGAGTGGGGAACAGTATCTGGCACAGTAACTATTGTGCCTACTGCAAGTCCTGTGAACGAAACAGTATCTTTTCAAACCTCTACAGACGGAGGGATTACCTTTTTATCTCCACAAGCAGGTGGTGCGATATCACAGTCACCATCACAAACTATACAACATAGGGCAATTTTAAGCACAAATGACCCCGATTTAAGCCAGACACCAGTACTGGAGGATGCGACCATAACATTTCTAAAGCCAAACACAGTTAAGACTATATATTATAAGCAGGTAAGCGAATAACAGAATGCAGGAATGATATACTCTAACGAAAAACTTAAAACGCAAAACGCAAAGATAAAACTTAAAGTTCAAAACTTTCTTAAAAATTTTAAGTTTTGCACTGTAGTTTTACACCTTTCACTTTACACTTTACGTTTTACTGGATTAGCCCTGGCAAGCCTTCTAATCTCGATTAGTTTATATGCCGATATTATATACCTTAAAAATGGTGAAAAACTTGAGGGAGAGATAATTAATACCACGAAGGAAGGTTATGAAATAAAGGTTAAATCGGGAAATACACCTATTAAAAAAGAAGACATTAAGCGAATTGAAGAGAAACCAACAGATTCTTTAAAGATATACTCACCGAGCGAGGAATATCAAATAAGGCTTTCTAAAATAGACCCAAAGGATGCCGGCGCACACTTTCAATTAGGAACCTTTTGCTTTAACAACGCCTTATACGAAGAGGCTGCTAATGAGTTTCATACAGCGAAGGATTTAGATGTTTCTTATTCTCAAAGAGTTGATAAGGTGCTCAAAGAAATTGAGGAC
>VGKN01000132.1 GCA_016867055.1 Candidatus Omnitrophota bacterium | reverse complement strand
TTATTAGAAACATTCTTATCATTTCAAATATTCCTCCTACAAAGTGGAGCCCGCTCAGACTAAGGTCCGAGGCTCCCTCCCGAGCAGAAAAAGCAATATAGCATTCATCCCTTGGCCACAGGCCATGGATTTCTGCGAGGGATTAAAAATTATTGCCTATATTTATATATATTTCATCTTTATGCTTATCTATGCCATATCCATATATTAAGCCAATTTTTCCAAGCCTTGAGTTATATGTTAGAGATGTGCCCAAACCTTGTTTTAGGTCCCCTAAGTTAAAATCTCTAATTGTCTCCCAGGAACTGCCCATATCATAGAAGAGGCTATTTATGAAAGTTTTATTTTTTGTAAGTGGTATTCTGTATTCTAAGTTCAGCAAGCCCATTGCCTTTCCACCAAAATGAGGTGCAATTTCACCCTCCTCGTATCCCCTTATTGTGTTTGCTCCGCCCAAATAAAATCTTTCAAATAATGGTACTTCTTTTCCATCAAAACCACCAATAGTTCCACCTCTAAGTCGCATCAAAAAAACAGTTTGCCCTGCTACATTAAAATAATAACTTGATTCGCCAATTGACTTAATAAAACTATAATCACTGCCTAAGAAATCCGCTGAAGTTTCAAGACTTAGGCTATTTAATGAACCCTTCAGAGGATAAAAATAACTATCCCGGGTATCTCTTGTAATGCTGGTTGATAGCCCTGCAAGATCTGTCTTTCCCGGTAGGATATAATCGCTTATCTCTGGTTCTATGTCAAATACTTTTACCTCTTCAAATCTGTATGAGAGATTACCAAATGTATATCCAAACAAAGGTTTTGTTAAACCGATATCTCCCCCTGTTCTTCTTTCTTTAAAATACCTCCTTGGAATCTTAGCCTCGGTTGTGTAGAAATCTGTTTTTAGTCTTAAATCCCTGCTGAATAGATAAGGTTCGATAAAACTTAAACTGATACTTTCCTTCTTTCCTCCGAGTTCGCTTTTAAGGGTAAGCCTTTGTGCTCTGCCAAGTAAATTTTTTTCATCCGCTTTGGCATAAACCCCCATATCATATGCGGTGCTGTATTTAATTCCTGCCTCAAACATTGCTGTTCCGCCCTCTTCCACCTCAATTACAAGGTTTCTTTTATCAGGAAAATCGGTCGGTTCTGTAACTATAAGCACCTTTTTGAAATAACCTAAATCCTGTAATCGTCTTTGAGTTAGAAATATCTTATAACCATCAAATAGGCCTTCTTCCTTCACAAGAAGCAGTTTTCTAATTATACACTCTTTAGTTTTCTTGTTGCCTTTTATAATTATCCTATTTATTTTAAACGGATTATTTTCATTTATAGTTATATGTACGTCTGCCTTAAGCTCATTATCTCTATAAATTATACTATGTTCAATGCGCGAAAGTAAAAAGCCATTTCTTGAATAAAAGGAATTAATGTTATTTAGACCTGTTATAAATTTTTCTTGATTAAAAATTTCACCTTCTTTTAATGGAAACAGTTCTTTAAACTTAGCCTCATCCAAGGCAATATTACCTTTTATAGAAATCTTACCTACGGAATACCTTAATCCTTCATCAATTGTTAAGAGAATTACCACATTTTTTTTATCTCTGTCAAAAAAAAGCCCATGCGCAACAGTCACCTTTATAAAGCCACTATTATGATATAAATCCTTAACTTTTTTAATATCCCTAAATAAATCCCCTTCAGAAAAAATACCCGATGAGAAAAGTCTGCCTGTTTTGGTTGCTATTAATCTTATAATCTCCTCTGACGTAAATTGGGTATTTCCAAATACCAAGACTTTTTTTACGTAAACTCTTTTTCCTTCATCAATTACATACGTGACTGAGATCTCATTAGTTTTTTCATCAAGTTCTACCTTGGGATAAACAATTGCAAAATAATATCCCAAATCCTTATATAGTTTGAGTATTCTCTCTGTGCAACTATCAAGCATTGACCTGTCAACAAATTTTCTCTCAAACAGATCTAATCTTAAGGCCTTTTGTATAAGCCTCGGGGGAATAAACCTATTTCCCATAAAACGTAAATTTTTAAGCTGGGGTTTTTCCTCAACAGTCGCGATAAGCGTTATCCCTTCCTCTGAATCAACCACTCTCATTTTAACATCCTTAAAAAATCCGAGTTCATATACAGAGAGGATTCCCTTTTGTAATTTTTTTTTGTCTATCTGCTCTCCAATATAATCTCTCAGTAAGTTTATTATTTCCTCCCTTTCTATATTTATATTGCCTTCCACATCTATTCTGGTTATTTGATTATTATTCTGAGCAAAAATATATTTTCCTTCTTCTGCAAAGATAAGGGCTATAAAAAAAAGAACTATGAGACCCCATCTCATTTAGAACTGCCTTTATCCTGTCTTATATCAATGATTGAGTTTGTCTTTAGCCTTGCAATCCAATCCTCATATCTTTGTCTGGCTTTTTGTCCAAAGAGAACTCTCCTGATATGGTCTTTCACTTCTTCAAATTCTTTCTGTCTCTGTTGTCTCTTATCCATAAGCTTTATTATGTGAAAACCCAATGGAGATTTTATCACAGTGCTAAGTTTTCCAATATCGGTATTAAAGGCAACCTCTTCTACCTCAGGAGGCAATTCGCCTCTAATTAAAAAACCAGACCTGCCAACCGAGATTTTTTCATCCAATCCTTTTGCAGCCATTAAAAAATCGTTAGAATTTTTTATTGTCTGATACAGTTCATCTATTCGCTTCTTAGCCAATTCCCAGTCTTCTATATTTGAACCAGGTTTTACCATTAAAAAGACCTCCTCTATGCGCACTCTTTCCGGTTCAACATATAAATTTTTGTTATCGTTATAATAAGAAATGGCTTCGCTATCTGTGATTTCTATCTTTGAATCAATTTCGCGATTCAGGAGTTTTGAAATCAAAATTTGAATCTTTGCTGGTTCAAGCTCCTCCTCGGTTATGGTTATATTCTGTTTTTTCGCCTCCTGTAACAAAATAATTTCTTCTATCAACTGGTTAAGGACATTTTTTCGTAACACTTCAATCTCACTGTTTGAATCTTCGTTGAGAGTATTTCTATTGCTCATTGATTTTACAAAAGCTATTCTTTCTTCTAATTTGTTAGATGTAATGACTTCTCCATTCACAACTGCTACAATTTTATCCTCAAGCAATACCCTCTGCTTCTCATTCTGCCCAGTATCATTTTCCTGCGAGAAAGAAAATAAACTGAGTGCGAAAAATACATTCATAAAAAGAACAGCGATGATAGATTTTTTAACTTTCAACACTTTATTCCTTTAATAATAACATTATCAAAATCGCTTTTTGAACATAGAGCCTATTTTCTGCCTGCTCGAAGACTATAGAATTAGGGCTATCTAAGATTTCATTTGTTATTTCCTCTTGTCTATGTGCCGGAAGACAATGCATTACAAGACAGTCCTTTTTACACCTTGAGATTAAATTTGTATTGACTTGAAAACCCTTAAATGCCTCAAGCCGAATTTTTCTTTCATGTTCCTTACCCATACTTGTCCATACATCGGTGTATATAAAATCCGCACCCTCTGCAGCCTTATAAGGGTCATTTAAAAGCTCTATTTTTGCACTGCTTAATTTAGCATTTTTATTTGCTGCATTTAAAATTTCTTTATCTGGTTCATAACCCTTTGGCGTTGCGGCAGATATATATAACCCCATTTTCCCTGCAATTTCAATCAGGGAATTTAATACATTATTACCATCTCCAACATATGCTAATTTGATACTTTTAAATTTGGAGGATTTCTCCCGAATAGTATATACATCGCTTAGGGCTTGACATGGGTGCATAAGATCACTCAAGCCATTTATAACAGGTACAGAGGAAAATTCTGCAAGTTCAATTATATCGTTATGGGAGAATGTCCTAGCAACTATTCCATCAAGATATTTTGATAAGACCTTAGCCACATCCTTAACCGCCTCTCTTTCGCCAAGTTTTATATCCTCGGGCCCAAGATATATAGAATGTCCTCCTAATTGAGCCATTCCAACCTCAAAAGAAACCCTTGTTCTGTTTGAAGGTTTCTGGAACAAAAGACCGAGTGTCTTTCCCGAAAGAGTTTTTTCAAATTTCTTTTTGTTGAATTTAATCTCGTCCGTAAGCTTAAAAATCTTCCCTATCTCTTCTCTGGTTAAATCGTTAATAGATATAAGATCTTTTTTCATAATTGACTTAAAAAACCTTTTTCTAAAAGTCTAATTCCTTCATCAATATCCTTTTTATTTACCGTCAAGGGAGGAAGTATTCTCAACACCTTATCCTGCGTGCAGTTTAGCAGAAGACCTTCTTTCATACAGGCATCAACTATAAGTTTCCCCTGCCTTGAAAGTTCAACCCCCAACATAAGGCCAATTCCCCTAATCTCCTTTATAAAAGAAAATTTTTCCTTTAATGTCTTTAATCTTTCAAAGAGATACTCTCCCATATTCTCTGCATTTAAAAGCAGATCATTGTTTTTAATCGCCTCAAATACTGCTAAAGAAGAGACGCAGGCAAGAGGGCTTCCGCCAAAGGTTGAGGCATGTGTTCCCGGTGTAAAGGTATCAGCAAGTTTCCTCTTTGCTATCAAAGCGCTTATTGGAAATCCTCCGCCTAAAGTCTTTGAGAGGCTCATCATATCAGGCTCTATTCCAAAATGCTGAAAACAGAACATCTTGCCCGTTCTACCCATACCTGTCTGAACCTCATCGAATATCAATAATATATCCTTTTTTGAACAGAAGCGTCTTAAAAATCTAATATACTCCTTTGAAGCAACATTGATGCCTCCTTCCCCTTGTATAAGCTCAACTATTATTGCTATAGTTTTTTCATTGACAGCCTCTTCTATTGCCTTAATATCGTTAAAAGGAACCGTCCTAAACCCCTCTGGCAAAGGTTCAAAACCCTGCCTGTGTTTCTCCTGTCCTGTAAGAGTAAGCGTTGCAAGTGTTCTCCCGTGAAAAGAATTCTCCATACTTATAGTTTCAAATCTATCTGGGCCTCCGTATAACCTCGCAAGCTTTATCGCAGCTTCATTTGCCTCAGCGCCACTATTAGCAAAAAAAACCTCTCCGTCAAAAGAATT
>VGKN01000131.1 GCA_016867055.1 Candidatus Omnitrophota bacterium | reverse complement strand
ATGAGATATTACTAGATTTAAAACAGGCACTTGATTTAAAAGAGCTTAAGAAAGGCGGGAATTTTTATCTGATTAACCCGTATTATAAAAATAGCACGTTTTTTAATACCCAACAGATAAAAGGTTATAGCATCGTTTCATATCTGCAACTCTACTTAGATTTGTATAATTTTCCGCAGCGCGGCAGAGAACACGCACAGTATTTATTAAGAATGCTCAAAGAGGAAGGCAAAAACCTTGCCTAACGCATATTCCGAAGAAAAACTTCTTATTAAAGTAATTGGCGACCTTGCCGATTTTCTTCCATATCTGGTTTTAGTTGGCGGGTGGGTACCGTATGTTTACGCAAAATACATCTGGAAAAATGTGCCTAATTTGGCGGTTACCACGACAGATATCGATTTTGGGGTGGTAGACAAGGAATTTAAGGGTAAGGTTTCCGTTGCTTCTTATGTCAGAAAGCTCGGATATGGAGAACGACATGTTTCTATGGATAGAATGTTCCCTTTTATCCCGGTTGTCAAGGATCCGACAGGTTCTTTAAAAGCCGAGGTTGAATTTATTGTAGACCCCAAAATTTCAAAGAAGATTATAAACAAAATAGTTGGTAGGGAGATCAAGATAAACGAGATTGAAAATTTCAGTTTATTGCTTAAATCAGTAACAACGGTATCTATCGATAAACATAAAATACAGATACCTACGGAATCAATGTTTGTCTTCCATAAATTGCTCACATTTGTTCAGCGGGAAAATGCTGAGAAACTCAAGAAAGACCTATACTACGCGTATTATATACTTAGATTTTATCCTGACAAAGAGCATTTGATAAATAGCATAACGTTACTTTGTAAAAATAGTAAAGAAGGCAAAGAGGTTAAACGAAACATCCACAATTATTTCAGTAGCGTAGATTCGGAAGGTCCTATTTTAATCGAACAAGAAAATGGCCCTGATGCATATATCGATGATTTAAGACAAGATATATTTGGGAGATTTAATAAACTACGGGAAGTATGTAGATTTTTGTAAAATGATAAAGTTTGGAATTAGAGAGTCATTTGAGAGGATTGAACAAGTTGAAGAAAGATACGCGCATCTGAATGTTCCGGTTGAAGTCGCTTTGCCATATTACTGGGATATATACGAGCCCGTTAGGGAGCATTTGGCCAAGATAGGAGAAAAGATTAAATCCTATAACGCAATGGTATTGAGTATACACGCTGTTCAAGCGCCAATTACAGACGGAAAATTTAAAATATGGGGAAAAGAAATAATTGATTTTGCAAAGGCGCTTGGCGTAAGAACTGTTACTTTACATCCTAACAATGTTAATAAAGATAAAGTCGTGCAAGAAGAAGCGCTTAAAAATTTAGAATATGTTACCGAATTGTATAATGGCGAAATTGTTTTTTGTATTGAGACTTTTGAAGGTAAAAGAAGAGTATTCACTCCTGATGAAATAGTTTCATTTAATTTGCCGATGACGCTTGATACTTCGCACATACGAGATAATGAAAAGATTTGGAGTTTGCTTAAGGGTTACATGGACAACATTTTAAATATTCATCTTTCAGCCAGAAAAGGTGACAAGCAGCATTTGCCTATAGACAGTTTTTGCAAAGAGGTAGTAAGTTATCTTATCAAGAATAAATGGAGTGGAAATGTGATATTAGAATATCTACCCGAATTTCATGGTCAAATAATAACTGATTTAGCATCTCTTAAAATCAATGCGGAGGAGAATTAACATAAAGCAGAAAACAATAAAATTTGGCAATATGAAAATTAAATTATTTGGCTCCCCGAATTTTACAACGATGCAGCTTAATTTTGGGAGATATAAGAAAGGTAGGAGAATCGATACGTGGACACTATACGATGCTATATCTGAAAAGCACAAACCAATACATGACGAAATCTGGCTGGATATTCAGAATAAAAAAGCAATGGGTATGAGTATTACGATAGATAAGATGAGATAATGATTTTTTAAATGAGAAAAACTATGTTTAAGAAAATATTAAAATGGTTATTCATAAGCGTTGGAATTATAACAATTCTATATGTTGTAACATTTGGTATTTTAGGTTATCTACATAGAAATATCTCTAGCCAAGGCGAAATATTAGCTACCTTATCTGACACAAAGTTTTTAAGCGATGACAGTTTAGTGCTGTTTTTTAGAGGTGAGTCACTTTACTCGATTAAACTAAATGGCTTAGATGAAAAGAAAATATATAATGAAGTATCAGCGTATCGCTGGTCCCCTAATGGAAAAAAAATAGTTCTTGAAACAATAGGAAGAAAGGCTAATAAACAAATAGTTATTGTTGATTTAAACACAGGCACAATAGATATCGTTGAAGATATTGAGAAACTAGATCCTCGTAAATTATCCGAATGGTACGCACAATGTGATTTGCCAGAATGGTCTCCTGATAGCAAGAAAATTGCATACATACTTAATGGAGGAAAATATAAAAGTAATATTTATATATATGAGGTGGATACAAAGAAAAAGACTAAGATAGAAAGGTCGCCAAATTATGCCGATGGCCCAAAGTGGATGGTGGATGGTTGGAGTTTGCTTTATTATGAGTTATTTACGAAAAAATATTATAAATATGAGTTAGATTTAAAGGAAATAATTGAATTATCTCTTGGACAAGATGTAGATAAGATTGATTGGGGTAACCTTGTAGATATCAACAAAGTTCATTTTAATCAATGTGTTAACCTACATTTTTGGCATGGGGCACGTATTTCTCCAAATAACATATACAGGGCTTATAATAAAGAGGGCAGTTTGTGATTAGAGAAAGAAGGCACAAATGAGCTTTTAGTAGAGTTTAAAGGGATATATAATCCCGATTTTGGTCAATCTGGTGTTGGTGGTATAGAATGGTTACCTAATAATAGGGTCGTCCTCTTTTATTTCAGAGGGAAAGATCCTAAAACTAATATATACGCTGTTGATATTGAAACAAAAAAGATTGGTTATTTAACAGAAGGCTATTATCCAATGGTACACATTCCAAATTTTCGACCTGCAGATTTAGAAAGGAACAAACATTTAATTATGGGTGATAGTTTTATATACATGAGAGATAAATAAGATATGAAATATAGTATTTACATAAGAGTCTCAACAGAAGACCAAGCCAAAGAGGGCTATTCTCTTGAAGTACAAAGAGAATACTTAGAATCTTTTGCTAAACGCGAAGGGATTGAGGTATTCAAAGTTTATCAAGACGACGGTATAAGTGGTTACAGTACCGACCGCCCTGCCTTAAAGGGACTTCTTACGGATGCCAAGCAGAGAAATTTTGATGGAGTTGGATAGGTGAAGAGAAGCAAGAGGCTGGAAGAAATATTTAAAAAGATTGCAGAATTAGAGAAGGAGTCACCATATAATTTCTGCGACTGCTGGTGCAAACGGTGTGTTCATGAGAAACAAATCCGATGTACTCTCTATAAAGATGAATTAGAGCGTAAAATTACCTGTATCGCATACGGCCGGGACGAAGATGACCCAGAGATAACCAAAGCGGTTATGGATGCGCAATACAAGGAACTCGATGAGAAGTTCAGCGAGCACATGGATAAATTTGGCATTGATCTGGACAATCCTGATATAGATGAGGATGAGTTAGACGAAGAGCACTTAATTGATTTTAATAATCTGCCCAAAGATATCCAAAAGCATATTAGGTTTGTTGAAAATAACTCTTTGC
Organism: Candidatus Omnitrophota bacterium; assembly: GCA_016867055.1. The sequence continues at coordinate 1,394 of VGKN01000131.1, read as the reverse complement.
CCGCTACAGCAGAGCAATATCGTAAAAAGGCGCATGAGTTTTTAAAAGAGGCATTTTACAAGAAAGAAAAAAAGTATGCAGGGTTAAGTTATGATTTCCAGACCGTGTCTTGGTATCATACGTTGTTATCGGCTAAATTGCAGAGAGCTTTAGCAGGTTTCCATGAGCCAGCTTTTGAAAATGATTTTTCTCTCTGCGATGCAGTTACCCAGTTTGAAATCTGCAAAAAGGCCATTAAGGAATCAATTAATGCCTTGCGCAAGATTGACTTGAGTTTACCTGCTTATCATCTAAAGATTCTAGAACTCCTCACTTTATTAGGCAACATCCATAGCCGGATAGAGGCGTTGGAAGAGAGTATATAATTTATATTTTGTCATGAAAATTTTTCTGAAAACTTTCGGATAACTGATGGCTGCGTTATAGGGGGACTATGGAGAATATAGCGGAGGCGTTGAGTAAATATTATTTATGAGATTTTAGAGGCTAGGTATGCGTTTAAAACATATTGTAAAAACTGATAGATGCTTGGTTGCCAAAGAGTACATGCGCCGATATATTCTTAATGACGTTCTGGGATTTTTGGGCGCCTTTGTGCTATTTGGTTTGTTAGTTGCGGTTGGTATAATAGCTGGTCACTTTTTTCTGCGAATAGGTGTTTCAGTACCATCGTTGCTTATGCGAATTTTCGTATATGTTATTACGGTGTTGATATTGGGAGTTATTTTCGGATTGGCATTTCTTGCAGGAGGCGCGACATTTTCTCTGTTAAATGAGATAATTTCCGGGCCATATAGAGTAGTCTTTAACAAAGAGGCTAATAAGGTATTCCTAAAAAGGAAGAAGTTATGTATACTTAATAAAATTAACCATCTGGAAATTGAGACACATTGTCCAGACCCTTATGAAACTATGAAAGAAGGCAAATGGTTCTATCTTTTTCTTGTGACTTCTGATAATTTAAGGAGAACTATTGAATGGACATCCAAAAAAGAGGACTTATTCTATCTTGCTGGTCAAATCGCCGAGTTCCTTGGAGTTGATGTGAAAAAATCTGATTGGTCAGAGCCAGTAATTATAGATATAAAGATGCCTTGGTGGATTATTCGTGTGAGAGATTTTGGAAAATTTTTAGCGGGTTTGCCTAAGCTTGTACCAGAGGGTAAAAGTATGTACCTGGAAATTCGGTACTTGTGCATATGCGTCGAAGAATTTTACAAGGAAAATAAGGTCAAAAATTTAAATAATAAAATCATTGGTCAATTTGGGGGGCCGCTTAAAGACACATTTACAATTGCCTTAACACCTAAAAACTGTCTTGAAATGGCAGATGTTCTCAAAACTCACGGAATTTCGGAAGTGGTTAACAGGTTTGTAGTTTTTGATGCTATAGG
>VGKN01000130.1 GCA_016867055.1 Candidatus Omnitrophota bacterium | reverse complement strand
GGTCTATAGATGGCGATGCGCCCGCCGCTATGAGGTATACAGAAGCAAAGCTTGCGCAAATCACAGATGAGCTGATTAGGGATATTGATAAGGAAACAGTGGACTTTTTACCAAACTTTGACAACTCGTTAGTTGAGCCATCCGTTCTTCCTGCGAGGCTTCCAAATCTTATTCTTAATGGTTCAAGTGGTATAGCGGTTGGCATGGCAACCAACATACCGCCCCATAATTTAGCAGAAGTGGCGGATGCGATAGTTGAGCTGATAGACAGTCCCCACAGCGAAATAAAGGACCTGATAAAAATAGTAAAGGGCCCTGATTTTCCCACGGGCGGAATTATATGCGGGAGAGAGGGGATAAGGGAGGCATACACGAGCGGAAGAGGACTTATTAAGATACGCTCAAGGGCTTCTATAGAAACTCAAAGGCAAGGCAAGGAAGCCATAATAATCTCAGAGATTCCCTATCAGGTTAACAAGGCAAATCTTATTGAGTCTATTGCAGGTCTTGTGCAGGAAAAGAAGATAGAGGGTATATCTGACTTAAGAGATGAGTCCGATAAAGAAGGTATGAGGATAGTCATTGAGTTAAAGCGGGAAGCAAATGCCCAGATTATTTTAAATCAATTATATAAGCATTCTCAGCTAGAGGAAACCTTTGGGGTGATAATGCTTGCCCTTGTGGATAACAGGCCACGCGTCTTGAATCTAAAGCAGATACTCCAGGCCTATATTGACCATAGAAAGGTTATTGTAATAAGGCGCACAAATTTTGAATTAAAAAAAGCACAGGACAGGGCGCATATATTAGAGGGTTTAAAGATTGCATTAAATAACCTGGACAGAATTATAAGGCTGATCAGGAAAGCAAGGGACCCGCAAACAGCAAAGCAAGAACTCATAAAGGAATTCTCCCTGTCAGAGAAACAAGCGCAGGCGATTTTGGAGATGCAACTCCAAAGGCTTACGAATCTTGAAAGGGAGAAGATAGACAGCGAATATTTAGAATTAATAAAAAAGATAGAATGTTATAAAGGTGTGCTTGCCTCCGAGAAGAAGGTTTTGGGTATAATAAAAGAAGAACTCTTAGAGATAAAGAAGCGCTATCAGGATGAGCGAAGGACCGAGATAGTAGGCGAGGTGGCAGAGCTTGAAATAGAAGACTTAATTGCGGAAGAGGATATGGTTATTACAATAAGTCATTCGGGATACATCAAGCGCCTACCAGTTGATGCCTACAGACGTCAGAGGCGGGGCGGAAAGGGTGTTACAGGAGCGGATGTAAAAGAAGAAGATTTTATTGAACATCTATTTATAGCGTCTACCCATGAGTACATATTATTTTTTACTGACAGGGGCAGGGTGCATTGGTTAAAGGTGCACGAGATACCACAGGCAAGTCGTATAGCAAAGGGAAAGGCCATAGTAAACATCCTCGGCATTTCGCAAGACGAAAAGATATCAGCATTTGTCCCAGTAAAAGAATTTAAGGAGGGGAGTTTCGTTGTTCTTGCGACGAGCCGAGGGAATATTAAAAAGACAGATTTATCTTGCTTCAGCCATCCGAGAAAGGCCGGGATAATCGCCTTAACCTTAGAAAAGGATGATGAGTTAATAGGGGCAGAGCTTACCGATGGGACAAAGGAGTTAGTTCTCGCTACAAAACTTGGAAAGGCAATCCGATTTAAGGAATCCCAAGTAAGAAATATGGGAAGAGCTGCCAAGGGCGTGAGAGGGGTAAGGATTGATAGAAAAGACAAGGTAATTGCAATGGAGGTGGTTAGAGCCGATGCCACTATTCTAACAGTTACCTCAAAGGGTTTTGGCAAAAGGACAAAACTCTCCCAGTATAGGGTACAATCTCGAGGGGGGAAGGGCATAATAAACATAAAACTAACCAAAAGGAATGGAGAGGCGGTTGGCTTAAAGATAGTTACGGATAAGGATGAGTTTATGCTCATTACTGAGGCAGGAATGATTGTGAGATGTCCGGTAAGGGACATAAAGACGACAGGGAGAAACTCCCAGGGCGTTCGCATTATGAGACTTGATGAGAAAGACAAGATTTCATCAGTGGCAAGGGTTGTTGTTGAAGAAGAAGAAAAGGAAGAGGAGCAGGTTAACCAAGTATCGCAGATTCCTACCGAAACAAAAAGAGAAAAGGCAATATCAAAGATAAAAGAGGAAATAAAAGAAACCTCTTCAAAGAAGAAAGGCGCCCAAGAAAAAGAGGCGTCTAAAAAAGAAAAGAAGAAAAAGTCAAAAAGGGGAAGACCGAAAAAGAGGAAATAATCCTTAGTGTCCCCATCGTCTAGAGGCCTAGGACAAGAGCCTTTCGAGCTCTCGGCAGGGGTTCGAATCCCCTTGGGGACGCTACATTTTTCTCTTCGAAGAGGATTCGAAGAGAGCTTGCGCCGACCCAAGGGAGGAAAAGCGAGCGCCATGCTAATGGTGCGAAGCGAAAGCAAGCGAGTGGCCGACCTGATGCGACGATAGGAGCAGAAGGCGCCGAATCCCCTTGGGGACGCTTTTTATTTTATAGGATGAAAACCCAAAAGCAGCCATTTCTAATTTTTGAAGAATAGAAATGTTTTAATTTCTGTATAAAGCTGCGATGGACGCTTTACGGTTTATATTGTATTTAATGCATTGATAATATATACTTTAAATTAGAGGGTATTAGATGAAAAAGAAGGGAGGTGAAATGCAATGGCACAGAGAGAATTTTCTAAATACCAGTGGATTGTTGCTATGGTGATGATTTCTATTATGGCTTTTTTTATAGCGGGTTGCGCAAAGCCTAAGGGCACAGGAAGGTTTGCCTCAGGAGAGGTGTTAGTACAGTTTAAAGAAGGCTTAAGCCAACAGAAGATAAACGATATAATATCATCAGTAAATGCTCGGGTTAAGGATATCATAAAGCAACAGAATGTTTACGTGCTTTCATTTCCTAAGAATGTCTCGCCCATCAAAATGTCCGAGCACCTTAAAACCATTGAAGGTGTAAAATGGGCGGAGCCTAACTATCTTCAAGAGATATTTTTCTTTCCTGTAAGCGAGGCATATGCAGAAGAATACGATATAGGAATCCCGACACCATCGCCCTCCGCTAAACTGGTCATTGTGGCAGTTATAGATACAGGGGTAAACGCAGGAAACCCCGCCTTAACAGGCAAGGTTATAGAAGGGTACAACTTTTATAATAATACTACTGACGCAAGCGGTTCTGCCAAGGGAACAGGCTGGCATGGAACAGCTGTGGCTGGTGAGGTTATTAACGGTTCTGGTGGCGCAAATATCCAGATTATGCCTTTACAGGTTAATGATGGTGAAAGCAGGTACTTATCTTCAAGCGCAATACTTAAGGCAATTTATTATGCGGCTGACAATGGCGCCTCTGTTATAAATATGAGTTTTGGCACAACCGCTTATTCACCCTTAATGCAGCAGGCGATAGATTACGCAACCAGTAAAGGCGTGATTATGGTTGCTGCCGCAGGAAATAATGGCTCTAACGGTCTTTATTATCCTGCCGCATATAATAACGTGATAGCAGTAGGGGCTACGAATGCGCAGGGAGTGCTCGCAGGATTTTCTAATTATGGTAGTTATATAGATTTGATAGCACCCGGGTGGAACTCAAAGGTACTAGCGTATAATGGCGGAGAGATGACAGCAAATGGAACCTCCTTTGCCTCTCCTTTTATTGCCGGAATAGCAGCACTTCTTAAGTCATATTTCCCAAAACTTTTGCCGAATGAGATTGAGGCAGAGTTAAAAGCCTTAGCGCAAAATAAGGATGGCTTAAACCCCTTTAAGGCTGGGATGCTCGGTGCAGGATTCTTGGGTTTTGAAGAGGTGGCTAGGCTTGCCAAGGCGCTTAAGGATGGTGTTTACAGGCTTGCCTCAAAGTTAGGGCTTGGGGAAAGAACTGCCTCTGGCTTAAGCGGTGGCTCTGGAGAACGCTGGCTAATAAGGGGCAAGGCGCATCAGGGGACATATATCATAACCCCTGACGGAGAGCTGATTAAGAAGTGAGAACAGGCTTCACTCTAATAGAGCTTATGATTGTAATAGCAATAATAGCGCTTATTGTCGCCATCGCCCTTCCCAGTTTTCAAAGAACCAGAGAGGACGCCGAGGATAGGGCAATGGAAGCAGAGATGTCTTCTATCTATAAGGCGATGGTGGAATATGCTGCGGTAAACGAAGGGCGCCTCCCCACAAGTTATGAGGAGTTAAGACCCTTTATTGAGGTTCCAAATTTTGAAGAAAAATATGAAATAAATCCAAATCCACTGGAGCAATAAAAATTTCTGACAGCTGCAGCAAAACGCAGCCAGGCGCGTTGTTATATAATTATCCCCAAAAGAAAATTTACATACAGCAACTATATAGCGAATTTTAAAAATAAAAAAGCCCTGCACTGTACAGTGCAGGGCTTTTAGTTGGCTTGTTTAGGTTATTTCGCTATCCTTGTTACCTTTGAAGCCTGTTCTCCCTTTGGTCCAGTTGTTATCTCAAACTCTACTGCATCGCCTTCATTTAAGGTTTTGTATCCATCACCTTCAATTGCACTGAAGTGGACAAATACGTCCTTGCCTGTCTCTGAAGCGATAAAGCCGTAGCCCTTTTGATTACTGAACCACTTTACCGTTCCCTTGGGCATTACCACACCTCCTTACTTTTTATTGCCGAAAAAGGTATAAATAGCCAATAAAAAACGCAAGGTATAACAAACCTTCTTACCCTGCGTAATTAAGCTCTGAATATACCTTTTCCAAACCAAAGCTACTTTATTACCATTTTTTTTATTTGTCAAGAAAAATTTTCAGGAATTTTTAAAGGCTTGATAATTAAGCATATTTATGATATATGTAAACACAATGGCTGAGAGAGAATTTTCTGCTGGCGGAATTGTGGTAAAGAAGGCAAAAGAAAATTTAAGAATTCTGCTTATAAAAGACGGTTACGGTAGGTGGACCTGGCCCAAGGGAAATATTGAAAAAGGCGAGGCCTCTGAGGAAGCGGCTAAAAGGGAAATAAAAGAAGAGGTTGGGCTAACCCAAATAGAGATAATTCAGGAGCTTGATAAGATACAGTATTTTTACAGACTAAAAGGCAGGCTTATATTTA
>VGKN01000129.1 GCA_016867055.1 Candidatus Omnitrophota bacterium | reverse complement strand
ATACTGTATTATTTGATTTTATATCAAATTCAAGCAGCCTTTCATCCTGTTTAATCTCTGATTTTAAAGTTGTCTGCCCTATAATTCCATATGTAAATACCCTTTCGCTATCCGATTTATTTGTTAATCTTAAATTAACCTTTAATATTGGTCCCTCTCTGGCTAATAAAAATGACTTTTCTATAAAGATTTTATTATCCGCAAGGGAACTAAAAAATATGTTATCAGGGCCTTTAACAAAATTATAACTTGTTTTTTTATAAGGAGTTATGTCTAAGGATAGTGAAAAGGGTTTGTTTTTCCGCCGGCCTGTATCCAATAATAACAACTCTTCTTCTAAACCAGGCACATTCTTTAAATAAACCTTGTTAATCGCTGCATTAATATTAGAAAATTCAATCTTTATAAGGCTATTCTCAAGTTCTACCTCCTTTTCCTGCGGCTCTATTCCTTTCGGCATCTCCAGGCTTGTTTTTATTTGTTCAGGGGGTATTGTATTTACAAATGGCTGGTTTTGAAAAGCGGTTTTCTGAGAGGGATAAAATTTGTTGATAATATAAGGATAAAGTGTCAATACTAATACAGAAATGACTACTGCTAAAAGGAATTTTTTTTCCATAGTTCTATTTTACCCATTAGAGATTAACATAGAGTATTATTAATTTCTGAATTATGAACCCCGTTAGACTATCACCCGCGCTCGCCTAAAGGTAACTTATCTCTAACGGGGTTTACAGGGTCAAATCCGCCGCGAGAAAAAGGATTACATCTTAATATTCTAAATACTAAAAAAAATAGCCCCTTTATAATCCCCTTTTCCTCAATTGATTCTATTGCATACTGTGAACAGGTTGGATAAAATCTGCAATAGTATAACATATTATTTGAACATAAGTTACGATAGAGTGTTATTAAAAAAATTATAACCCTTTTCATCTACCTTAAACACCCTGCCTTGCTAAGCAATTGAAGAATCTCGGATTTTAAAATATCGTATTTTAAAGAAGTGCTGGGCAAATCCTCTTTTTTATTTAACCGCCTATCCTTTATAATGACAACGATATCAAGCCCCTCCTTGATGTTTTTTCTATTCACCCTGAATATTTCTCTAATTAACCGCTTTAATCTATTCCGAAGCGTGGATTTCTTGGTAGTCCTCTTTGGTATACATATGCTAAGTCTGCTATGTTTAAACTGGGTTTTCAAAATGCCTATTTTTAAGAGTGCACCGCCTACAAAAGTACCCTTCTCAAAAACCTCTTTAATGTCCCTTCTTTTTTTTAACCTCGCACTCTTAGGAAGGGTTAAGCAAGAAGAGATTTTATTCATAACCATTTGGATCTAAAGAAATTATATATTTGTAAGAGGCTATCTGCTTTTGTAGAAAATTATACGCTTAGGTGTTTTCTCCCTTTTCTTCTACGCCTTTTTAAGATAATCCGTCCTTGATGCGTTGACATCCTTCTTCTAAAACCATGTAATCTTTTTCTCTTGAGTATTGAGATTGTCTTTAGGGTCTTTTTCATCGGCTTCCTTTCTCCCCTTCCTTAGGATACTATTTGATGTTTGGTAATGCAGATTTATCCTTGACGAAATAATGTCACGGCAGTAAGGATGTGGGTAGTTATAGGGCGAAAATTATAACACAAAAATACTACAAGTCAAGAAAAATTCAATGAGTTTCTCTGGCAGGGTAACTAGTTAACAATAGGCGGGTCTTGTGGTTTTGTATTAAAAATTTCTCTAAAAAACTCTTGCTTTTTTTTATTAGATAGCTATAATTAAAGAAAAATTTATTGACATTTAATCATTTAGATGTTTTAATTTATCCCTGTTTCTTGCCCTGTTAGAAAACTGTTGATAAGTTCTTAACATTTTCGGGGGAGTATATTTAATAAACAGGTTTGATTTTTACTTTTTGTTAAATAGTAACAGATTCATTTTTATAACTTCTTTAATTTAAATAAATTAAGTTTGGGTATTAATACTATGCTAGATAAGAATTTTAGTCTTATAAACTATGTTTAGGCTTTAATCTTGAGTATACTTTATCTGTGAATAACTTTAACGGTTATAGACAATCTCAGTCGGGCTTTGAGTTTTATCTAAACCCTAGGTATACCTTTGAGAATTTTGTGGTTGGCCCGGGAAATCGTTTTGCCCATGCGGCTAGCTTGGCCATTGCTGAATCCCCAGGAAAGGCATATAATCCATTGTTTATCTATGGAGGTGTGGGTCTTGGTAAAACTCACATTATGCAGGCAATAGGACACTACTTACTTAAAAAATCCTACCCACTCAATTTCACATACATATCAAGCGAAAAGTTCACAAATCAATTAATAAATGCGATTTCAAACAGAACTACCGCTAAGTTTAGAGAAAGATATAGGACAATTGATGTGCTCTTGATAGATGATATCCATTTCCTCGGTGGAAAAGAAAGTACCCAAGAGGCATTCTTCCATATATTTAATGACCTATATGATATGCATAAACAAATAGTCATGTCAAGCGACCGCTCGCCAAAAGATATACCGTCTCTTGAGCAACGGTTGGTCTCAAGGTTTGAATGGGGACTTGTCACAGATATACAACCACCTGACCTTGAAACAAGGATAGCAATATTAAAACAGAAGTGCCGAGCAGAATCTGTGGTGGTTTCTGATGAGGTGATGTACTTTATCGCCGAGAAAATAAAATCAAATATAAGAGAGTTGGAGGGCGCTCTTATAAGGATAGTGGCGTATTCCTCTTTAATGGGTAAGGATATTAATTTGGAACTTGCGAATGAAATCCTCAAGGACTATCTAAGAGAGGGTCCTACAAAGATAAGTATAGACACAATCCAAAAAAGGGTTGCCGATTATTTTAATATAGGGCTTTCTGATATGAAGGCGAAGAAAAGAACAAAACAAGTGGCCTACCCAAGACAAATCGCAATGTATCTTGTAAGAAAACTAACGGACTACTCTTTGCCAGAGATTGGAGATTATTTTGGCGGTAGAGATCATACAACCATTTTGCATGCCTTTAAAAAAATAGAGGAATCTATTAAGAGGGAAGAGCAAACAAAACATCTTATAGAAAAATTAATCTCCGAGATAAAATTAAATGAATAATGTGTGAATAAGGTCGTATTTAGAGATAATTACTTTTTTAATGTGAGTTATGTGGATAAGTTATGATTTTAATAACATATTATTCACAAGATAAGTATTTGGAAATAAATAGGTTAGAAGGTTATCAACAGAATAGAAAGAGTTATAATTATTATTTTTAAATACCTAAGAGAAAAGATAATAAATAATTGTAAGGAAGTTAATAACAAACCATAATAATTTAAAAGGAGAGACAAAGTGAAATTTCAAACTGATAAAAATCTATTATTAAAAGGTGTACATATTGTCCAAAATATAGTATCAACAAAAAATATACTTCCAATTCTTTCAAATATCTTATTAGAAACAAAGAGAGATAAATTAATATTAACCACCGTAGACATAGATACAGGAATTGCTATTCAATCAACAATCCCTGTATCTACTCAAGAAGAAGGCTCAATTACAATTCCTGCGAAAAAGTTTTTTGAGATTATAAAAGAACTGCCAACCTCTACAATATCAGTAAATATTAAAAAAAATAACATGATAATAATAGATTGTGAAAAATGTCAATTTAAACTTTTGGGGATACCTAAAGACGAGTTCCCAAAAACACCCGATTTTTCTAAAAAGGAATATATAACAATAAAACAAGATAGATTAAAACATATACTAAACCTCACAAGCTTTGCAATGTCTGAAGACGAAACCAGGTATATATTAAACGGCGTTCTATTTGATATTAAAGAGGATAAACTAAAGCTTGTCTCAACAGATGGCAGAAGGCTTGCTATAGTAGAAGAGGATATGAAAATACCAAAAACACTTATTAAGCAGTTAATAGTACCAAAAAAAACAATACAAGAACTAAGTAGAATTCTTGCTAATGAGGGAGATGTAAAAATCTTGCTCGGAGAAAATCAACTAGCATTTGATTTAGACGACACCTTAATTACAACCAGGCTTATAGAGGGAGAGTTCCCTAATTATGAACAGGTGATACCAAAAGAGGAAAAACAAAGACTAAAGGTTAATAAAGAGAAGCTCATCTCAGCCATAAAAAGAATGAGCCTATACATAACTCCAGACTCTTTGTGCGTAAGGTTTGACCTGTTTAAGGATAAGCTTATATTATCAAAAAACACCCAAGACCTTGGAGAGGCGAAAGAAGAATTAGATATATCTTATAACGAAAAAGAACTTACAATTGGATTTAACCCACTACTTATATTAGATGCTTTAAAAGTGTTGTCGGGCGAGGAGGTTGTGATTGAAATATTAGATTTTGAAAGACCAGCTGTTATAAGAGGACTTAAGTATGTTTACATAGTCCTACCGATGCATATAACATGAGAGATGATTCCCCAAAGCCCATAGCAGATATTATAAGTGATATAATTAAAAAAACCTCAAAGAGTGATAAAAAATCTCCTGTTGCTATTGAGGTGGCGTGGCGAAAATCTGTGGGAGAGAAGATTATAAGGCATGCTATGCCCATATCGTTCAGAAATAAAATATTGGTTATAGGGGTGGATAGCTCTATATGGCTTTACCAATTGGGTTTTTTAAAAAGGGAAATTCTTACAAAGCTTAAAAAATCTTTGGGCGAGGATGTGATTAGTGATATATTTTTTAGAATAGGGAGGATGTAGAAGTTATGTCAAGAGATTTAACCTATGATGCAAGGACTATACAGGTATTAGAGGGCATAGAGGCGGTTAGAAAAAGGCCTGCTATGTATATTGGAGATGTATCCCTTCGCGGGCTTCATCACCTTGTCTATGAGGTTGTTGATAACAGCGTGGATGAGGCAATGGGCGGATATTGCCAGAACATAGATGTGATAATCCATATGGATAATAGCATAACCGTGCTTGACGATGGAAGGGGTATCCCCATTGACATGCATCAGACAGAGAAAAAACCCGCAGTAGAAGTGGTTATGACAACGCTTCATGCAGGAGGAAAGTTTGACCATAGAACATATAAGGTAGCGGGGGGGCTTCATGGCGTTGGGGTTTCAGTGGTAAACGCGCT
>VGKN01000128.1 GCA_016867055.1 Candidatus Omnitrophota bacterium | reverse complement strand
GACGTCTTGCCATAAAAAAGAATTTTAGGCCCTTAGGGTATCCCACAATTACTTTTACAAAATCAATAGATCCATACCTTGAGGCAATGGAGGCATCAACCTATGTGGCTAAGTACTCAAGCATTGCGATAATAAAGAATCCCAATCCGGAGTATATTCTTTCTGTTTTAACTACAAGGCAGGACATATTTACTGACCCTCAGAAACCTACCCAGGTTGAACCTAACGTTTACGAGATTGGTTCTGTAAGCGCAGACTCTCCTGTTTTAGTTACCACAAATTTTTCAATAACCTATTTTACAGTTCAGAGCGAGGTAGAATCAAGCAGAGTACCATCATATATTATCTCGGTTGATACAGAAGGAATGTCGGTTTTAACTGCCTGGGCGGCTGAGAAGTTTACCTCTGAAAAGATTATACAGGCTTTAAAGTCAAATAATGTTGAAACAAGGGTATCGCACAGACGCCTGATTATCCCCGGTTATGTGGCTATCCTCAGCGGTAAACTTCAGGACGAATCAGGCTGGGAGGTAATAGTAGGACCGAAAGAAGCAGCAGGGATACCAGCGTTTTTAAAGTCATTGAGTGGTTAGTACATAAAAGTAGCCAGTAGAGAGTAACGAGTAGCGAGAAAAATCTATCTACTTACTCGCTACTTTTAAACTATAGGCAAGTATGGACGACAAGTGTAAAGTGACATTCTTTCCCGAGGGAAAGACCATAGAGGTTCAAAAAGGCAGGGAACTCTTGTCCGCTGCCATATCTGCCGGGGTGTACATAAACTCAAGCTGTGGCGGAGATGGTGTTTGCGGAAGGTGCAAGGTTATAATTAAAAAAGGGCAGGTAAAGGCAGAACCATCTGGGAGAATTACCCATGAGGAACGCGAAAAAGGCTATGTCCTCGCATGTTTATCAACTGTTCAAAGCGACCTTGAAATAGAGGTGCCACCAGAGTCAAGATTAGATATTGGTCTTATTAAGGAAGAGGATCAGGTATTTTTGCGCCTCAAGGGTCTATATAGCCAGGCGGAAGAGGTTGATAAAGGCACCGCTATCATAGATGAGAGTGTATTTTTTCATAGCCCTATTGCCACAAAACTATACCTTGAACTCCCACCCCCTACATTACAGGATAATATAAGCGACTTGGAAAGACTTTACAGGGAAATAAGACGCCAGAGAGATATTCCAATAATGCAGGCAGGCTTAGCAAATATAAAAAGACTTGGTGCGCTTTTAAGAGAATCTAACTGGAAGGTGACAGTTACTCTTGGGAAAAGAAATGAAACAACTGAGATAGTGTTGATTGAACCTGGTAATACCTCAGCTCATAACTACGGTATAGCATTTGACATAGGAACAACCACAGTCTCAGGACAACTTGTAAATTTAAACACAAAGGAGGTACTAAGTACAAAGGCAACTCACAATGCTCAGGTGATTTTTGGCGCAGATGTCATAACGCGCATAATATTTGCCAGCGAGAAGGATGGGCTTGAAAGACTCCATCATGCGGTTGTGGATAATATGAATTTGATAATCCAAGAACTTATAAAGGATTTTGATATTAACCTGAATGATATTACAGGTGTTACCTGTGCAGGAAATACTACTATGATACATCTACTTTTAAGGGTTGACCCCACATTTATCAGAAAAGACCCTTATATTCCAACAGCCAATTTTGTTCCAGTGATAAGGGCGGCAGAGGTAGGAATCAAGATTAACCCAAGGGGGCTTCTTTTATGCATCCCCGGAGTAAGTTCGTATGTGGGTGGAGATGTCACCGCCGGCGTTCTTGCTAGCGGTCTTGATTTAGAGGGTAAATTAACCATGCTTATAGATGTGGGTACCAATGGAGAGATTGTCTTGGGAAATAAGAATTGGCTTGTGTCATGCTCTGCCTCAGCCGGCCCTTGTTTTGAGGGTAGTGGTGTAACAAATGGTATGCGGGCAACAAAAGGCGCCATCCAGAAGGTTGCAATGGATAGCGATCTAAATATTACAATCCAGACAATAGGGAATGAAAAGCCACGCGGAATATGCGGGTCTGGTTATATTGATATATTGGCAGAACTTTTCAAAAATGGAATTATTGACCGAAATGGAAAGATAAATCGTAGCCTTAAGAGCAAACGGATTAAGGAGGGTGTGTATGGCTATGAATTCGTAGTGGTATTTGAAAAAGATTCGGGTGTAGAGCACGACATTGTTATTACCGAGGTGGACATTGAAAATTTAAAATGTGCGAAGGCGGCGATATACGCAGCAAGCTCTGTTTTGTTAAGAAGACTTGGTTTGAGTTTTGATGATGTGAATAAATTTTTTATCGCAGGCGGTTTTGGAACATACCTAGACATTCCCAAAGCAATAACAATAGGCCTTCTTCCGGATATAGCACCTGAGAAATTTATATTTATTGGAAATAGCTCTTTAATAGGCTCACGCGAGATTCTACTCTCATATGATGCTATGGTAAAAGCCGAAACAATAGCACACAAGATGACATATGTGGAACTTTCAGTTGAACATATGTATATGGATGGATATGTCTCAGCGCTTTTTTTCCCACACACAGATATGAATTACTTTCCAAATGTGAGAGAAACCCTCAAAAAGGCTAAAACAAAATTTTAGGTATGGGTAAGATAATTGCAGTCAGCGGTAAGGGTGGGACAGGGAAAACAACTATAGCGAGTCTTATAATAAAAGCGCTTTTGGAGAGTAATGCGGGAACTATCTTAGCCGTAGATGCCGACCCAAATTCTACTTTGGCAGATGCCCTTGGTCTAAGGGTTGAGGATACCTTATCCAGTATCTGCGAGGAAATGCTGAAGGAAAAAGAAAATCTTCCTGCAGGAATGACCAAGGACCGCTATCTGGAATATAGAATACAACAATCACTCGTAGAAGAAGGGGATCTTGCTCTTCTTGTTATGGGAAGGCCTGAGGGGCCTGGTTGTTACTGCTATGCAAATAATTTACTTCGGGAAATAGTTAAGGATTTAACCGAGAGTTATAAATTTACAGTTATAGACAATGAGGCAGGTATGGAGCATTTGAGTAGAAAAACTATGCGCCGAATAGATATATTATTCGTTATCAGTGATTTCAGCACAATAGGAGTAAGATCTGCAGCAAGGATATACAAACTTGCAAACGAGATGGGGATAAACCTGGGAAAGAGTTTTTTAATTGTAAATAAGGTACGCCCCGTTAGAAATGGCGTCCCACACCCCATTACAAATCCTGCAGCGCAGGGCGCTATTTGTGACGCGGCACGCTATGGGATTTCTAACGGGGTAAAGGATGGAATTTCCTCTCTTCAGAAGGAGATTGAAAAATCAGGGCTTGCCTTAGTAGGAACACTTCCCTTTGCCAGCGAGATAGAAGAGTTGAGTGTCAATTCAAGGGCTTTATCGGAATTGCCTAAAGAATCGGAGATTATAAAAAAAGTGGATGAGATAGTAAATGATGCAGTCTTAAAATGAATAACTATGGGTCTTGTCAAGGTTTGGTTTTCGCTGCACCGTTTGTCCTGCCCCAGCGAGGCAGGATTGCACTCGGTGATTTTTCTCGCTCTCCCCACTGCTTCGCTTTGCGAAGCAAAGCGGTGGGGAACCGTGCCCGCTTCGAAAAATCAACGTGCGACTCAAACACAAACCTTGCCACCCATATTAGTTGATATAATTAATAAGGGGTGATTTATGAGTTTTGAATTACTAAAGGAGAAATGGTCTAACAGGATAAATACTGTTACTATAGGCGCAACGAAGGATGAGGGAGGCTCAAGAACCTCTGTCGTTAAGATAGGCGGGGAATCTACTTTGCCATTTCTTTTTGAAGAGGGCGAGATGCCAAATAAACCAGCAATCGCTATGGAAATCTGGGATACGTTTCCGAAGGAATGGCCGGATTTATTAAAGGAGCCATTTTTAGGAGTATTAGATAAGCCTGTGGAATGGGCAAAAAGATGCGTAAATGAATATAAACCAGATTTATTGTTTATAAGGCTTATGAGTGCACATCCTGAATGGGGCAATAACTCTCCAGATAGAATTGCAGAGGTAGTAAAATCAATAGCATCAAATGTAGGGGTTCCCTTTATAGTCAAGGGGTGCGGAGATGAGGAAAAGGATAACATGGTTTTATCAAAAGTAAGTCAAATACTACATGGAGAGCGTTGCCTTCTTGGTAATGCCACCCAAAAGAATTATAGAACCCTTGTTGCCTCCTGTATAGCCGATGGACATAGTATAATTTCTGAGAATCCTCTTGATATAAATATAGAGAAACAGATGAATATCTTGATATCGGATATGGATTTTTCGCTTGAGAGAATTATCATATATCCTACCACAACTGCTCTTGGCTATGGAATGGAGTATGTATATTCTCTTATGGAGAGAAGCCGTATGGCTGGTCTTTCGGGAGACAAACTTCTTGCTATGCCTATTATGTGTTTTGTAGGGCAGGAGGTATGGCGCGTGAAAGAGGCAAGGGGGAAGGTGTCAGATTTTCCAAAATGGGGGGAAGAAGAAGTACGCGGTCCCTTATGGGAGGCAACTACTGCCATTAATTTTCTTCAGGCAGGAGCGGACATCGTAGTTGTATGCCATCCGAAGTCAGTTGAGATAATACAGGGCTATTTGAAAGAGATAATGGTAAATGAAAAGCATAGATAACTAAAAACTCAAAGCGCAAAGCGCAAAACCAAAACTCTAGTTTTACGTTTTTCACTTTGAACTTTACACTTTCTAAACTAGGAGATAACTATGTTAATAATCGGTGAACTTATAAATGGTATGTATACGCAGATTCAAGAGGCAATATCTAAAAAGGATAAAAAGATAATTCATAAGGTTGCAAAAAGCCAGCTTGAAAACGGTGCAGATGCCCTTGATGTAAATATAGGACCCGCCTCACTAAATCAGATAGACGATATGAAATGGCTTATTGAGGCGGTTTGCGAGGTAACCGATAAACCAATCTCAATAGACAGTCCGAAGCCAAAGATAATAGAAGAGGTTTTACCGCTTGTAAAAAATAAAATAATTATCAACTCCACAGATGCGCAAGACGAAAAGTTAGATATACTTTTACCCTTGGCTAAGAAATACAATGCCCGTATAATAGCCCTTACAATGGATAAGAAACAGG
>VGKN01000127.1 GCA_016867055.1 Candidatus Omnitrophota bacterium | reverse complement strand
AGACCGTTCATAATAAAATAAAGTGTCAGCGTGTCAAGGCGTCAAAGAGTCAGTAAAAATATTTTCTCTGATACTTTGATACTATGATACCTTGACGCTTATAACAGTGATTTTGCTATCTTCAAAACTTTCCTTTTCACTTCATTCATAGTTCCATCTATTACGCATCCACTTGCAGCAATGTGGCCTCCTCCGCCAAACCTTTTTGCAAGGCTATTTACATCAAAATCTCCTTTTGAACGAAAACTTACCTTAATCTTATTATTTGTAAGTTCCCTGAACATTATTGCAACCTCTACATCTTTTAATGCCCTCGCAAAATTCACAAAATCTTCCAATCTTTCCCTTATGTCACTGTTAAGTCTTGCCAAATCACCCTCTAATGTTATATAAGCAATATGCCCTTCTTTTTTTAACGTGGAAAGTATTTTACATAAGAATTTGATATATGGATTAGAAATATTCCCATAAACCCTTTCGTATATAAGATGAGGTTTGATTTTATAATTTAAGAGTCTGGAGACTATAGCGTGAGTTTTTGAATTTGTATTTGAATACCTGAATGAGCCTGTATCTGTAAGTATTGCCACATAGATGTAAAGCGCCTCTTTATCATTTAATTTTAGATTAAATGCGTTAAATAGTTCGTAAATAAGCTCCCCTGTGCAGGAGGCGCTGGTATCTATCCAGTTTACGTTGCCAAAGTTTTCATTGCTTATATGGTGGTCTATGTTAAGTAAAATCTTTTGCGCCTTTAGTAGTTTTGCTACCTTGCCTACTCTCAAAAGTATAGGACAATCTAGTATTATTACTACATCAAATTCTATGTTTATATTAGTGTTATTTATTATTGTTCCTTTTTGTGTTAAAAAACCAAACTGCCTGCTTAAATCCTCGTTTACGATATAGACCTTTTTATTCAGCCTTTTTAGTAAAGAGGCAAGGGCTAATTGACTCCCAATCGCATCCCCTTCTGGGTTTATATGAGAGGTGATAAGAAAACTATGATTTTCTCTTATTGCCTTTATAACTTGTTGTTTGGACATTTTAAATAAAAGATTACAGAATTGTTTAAAGTAACGAGTAGAGAGAAATATAACCCACTTTAACAAAAGTTCTTTTTCTTACTACTCGCTACCTGCTACTCCTCTTTTATCTTTATTCTGTCTTGTCTGTTTTAATAAATCTTCAATATGCTGGCTATAATCAAGGGAATCATCAAATCTAAAACTAATCTCAGGGGTAAATCTAAGCCTTATTCTCTCTCCCAGTTGGCTTCTTATAAATCCCGTGGCTTTTTTTAAAACCGCGAGTGTTTCATTTTTTGCTTTTTCATCACCTATTACACTGAAATAGACCCTTGCAAATCTTAGGTCAGCTGTTAAATTAACCTTTGTTATTGTCACGAAACCAATCCTCGGGTCTTTAAGCTCATCTTGAAAAATACTGCAAAGCTCTTCCCTTATAAGCTGGGCTACCTTCTCGGCTCTGGCACTCATTCTAATTATTAGATAACAGAAAACAGATGTCAGAAAAGAATCTCTCCTTTGTGTTCTGTTCTCTGTATTCTGTCCTCTGTCTTCTGCATACTATATTCTGCAATTTAAAGTATCTCAATAGAATAATCTATAATATCTAAATTTTTATCACTCCTTACAAAGTCAACTATCTTGCACAGAACCTGGTTTACAAATGCTTTATCATTTCCGACAAATGCTATACCGAGCACAGCCTTTTGCCATTTATCGTGCTCATCAACCTCACTTGCTGACACATTAAAATTACTCTTAATACGCTCTATGAGACTCCTGAGCCTCATCCTTTTATCCTTCAATGATAAACCGTTTGTTAAAAAAAGCTCAATTCTTAAAATACCAACGAACATTGCAAGTCAATGAAAAAAATATGTTTTTTAAATCCTTGATACTCTGACACGCTGACACTTTGATACAATATTATTTTTTTAACAATTTGACTTGATATTCACTAAACAATATTTTCTCAGATAATCCAGCTCTTCAGCCTTTGTATTCAAACCCTTATCTAGCTTCGCATAAAGAACCCTTTTTAAGATTTTCTTAAACTCTGGTCCTGGCTTAAGACCCATCTCTTTCAAATCCTTCCCTGTTATATTGAGCCTTGTTCCATTGTACTCCCTAAGAAATTTTGAAACTCTATCGGTAACCCTCTCATTTAGGTCAGATTTTGCCACTATAAAAACCATTGTCTCATAGGAAAGTTCTTCAAGCAGTTTGAATATCTCGCTCGGTTTAAATTCTTTTCGGCTTGAAAATCTCTGAACCACCCTATCGGAATATATCTTTGCCGAGATTAATCTCTTTGAGTCTCCCTTCTTGAACACGAATTTGGCTATAACCTCATTTAATTGTCTTTTAGTTAAATCCTCAAGCAACGCCATAAAATAGATCAGCCATTTATCCAAATTCCTTTTTCTAAATGACCTCTCAAACCATCTTATTGATTCTTTAACAGAACTTAAAATGCCTGCTATTTTCTTATTAAAACTTATTGAGGGATATATAAACCTCAATTCATTTAAATCTGCCATACGCCTTATCGCCTTTATAGGATTTTCTTCTGACAGGATAAGTATCAATTCTTCTCTCAGCCTCTGTTTTGAGATTCTCTCAAACATTTCAAACTCAATGGCGTTCTTTATAAGGCTTTCCGTATAGGGTTCTATCTTAAAGTTATATCTCTGTTCAAATCTTACCGCTCTGAATACCCTTGTAGGATCATCTATAAAACTTAACCTATGCAAAACCCTAATCTTTTTTTTCTTCAGGTCGCTAAGTCCCCCAAAAAAATCCAAAAGTTCACCAAAGTTTTCTCTGTTAATTCTTATTGCCATCGCATTTATGGTAAAATCTCTCCTATATAAATCCTGTTTTATGGTTCCGAATTCAACGGTTGGTAATGCTGCCGGATATTCATAGAACTCTTCTCTTGCGGTTGCAAAATCAACCTTGGATTTATCCTTCATTATAACAGTCGCTGTGCCAAATTTTTCATATACTACCAAGGCACCTTTAACCTTATCAGCAAATATTCGGGCAAATCCTATTGCATCCTTCCTGCCTGTTCGGCAGACAGGCTCAACAACTACATCAAGGTCGTAATTTTTTACTTCTAAAAGTAAGTCTCTTACAAACCCACCGATAAGGAAACTGTTATAGTTATACCTTTCAGAAAGTCTGCCCAATAACTGTATTCTATTTACAATGGACTTCGGAAGATTTTTTAAAATCTTATTCTTCACCTCATTAGAAATCCCGAATCTCTGGATACTATTCCTAACAGACTTTATATCCAAGTGCCTATTATGTAATTTTATCTCTTTATTATTGGATGGGGTTCTTTTTGACAAATCTTTAAATCTTTCCTTTAATAAATCAGAACGCGTTATTATCCCAATGAGTCTATTTTCCTTAAGCACCAGAACCCTGTTTGAATTCAATTTGAGCATTGTATCCTTTATCTGATAAAGAGGAGTATCGGATTTAACAGACACCAATCTTGACATATAGCCTTTTACTATGGAGTGCAAAAATCCTCTTGCCCGTGCCTTTCTTACGTCAGATTTAGTAATCATGCCAACAGGCTTTCCCTTTTCCATAACGGGAAGTCCTTCAATATCATATAAATCCATAATGGCCTTGGCCTGCTGTATCTTCTCTTTTACATTTACTGTCTTAATTGGATAACTCATAATATCAGATGCAAATATTTTGGGTTTAAGGTGCTTTTCCAATGCCTTAAGAAGTTTATCCCTTAAATTCTCCAGATTCTCCTCTTTTATAAATGCGCTAGCTGCGGTTGTATGCCCGCCGCCATCAAACTGCCTCATTATCCTGTTGACATCTAAGTGAGGACTTCTACTTCTTGCAGTAAACTGAACCTTAGAATTAATCTTTGCTATAATAAATATGCCTTCCATATCCAAAATATCTACGAGTTTATTTGCAATGCTGCCTAAGTCTTCAATATACTTTTGATATTTGTACATAACAATTCCAATATTGACTCCATATACCGAGTGTAATTTAATAGAATTTAAAAGTTGTGAAAGTATGTTTAAATCCTCCTCCGTGATAGCTCTTTTTAAGTATCTTGATATCGTATTTATGTCTGCTCCTTTAGAAAGCAAGAAGCCCGCCATCTCTAAATCCAATTTTGTTGTCGTGGGAAAACTAAAAAAACCTGTATCCTCATATATACCAAAAGACAAGACAGTTGCCTCAAAGGGGCTAATTTTAATGTCTCTTTTTTTAACAAGTTCTATAAGGATAGTGCTTGTCGCACCTACATTTTTACTTGTATCCTCTTTTGCCCTTATATCCTCGGGTGTCCTCGGATGATGGTCATAAAGGTGTATTTCCATATTCGGCTTATCTGTTAGTTCAGAAAATTTTCCAAGTCTACTTCTAAGACGAGTTTCTACAATTATAAGCCTACTAACCTCGGATAAAGAACACTCTGATTCTCTGATTAAATCAAGCTCTTCTCCATAGAATAATATAAACTCCCTAACCGACTTTTCTAAGGAAGAGGGTAAAACTGCCTGCGCCTTTGGGTATAGTTTTTTTGCCGCAACCAAAGACGAAAGCCCGTCAAAGTCTAAATTGCTGTGAGTAATAATAAGTTCCACCTTTACTCTCCTAACTCCTTAGATGAATTGTGATTTATTATAGTATATTATTTAATTAATTTCTACCATTTATTGAAGTAAAGGATAAAACCTGTTATAATTTTATGTACATGATAAACTTAATATATTCAGATTCTAGCGGTAAAATTTTTGAAGACCCAGAGCATCTTATGATGGGAGGTTCTGGGTTCAATTACATTATTCCAAGCCGCCGGGAGCTTATAAAACTCCCTCCCATTAGCAAATTATTCTTTATCCCTGGTTCTCTTGCTATAGGCCTCAATAAAAAAACCAAAGAGATTGAGGCGCTTAGTAAAAGCCATTATGCAGTCTCGGCATTCCTGCCACCAGGATATCTCAGGACACTCCTTCCTGCGGTAGAATTAAAAAAACCAAAAAGATACCTACCGCTCTGGGCATATACTGCTGTTGGGATTAAAAAGGATAAATTTTATACCTGCGCTGTAAAAATAGACAAATATGAAAATTGGGATCCAGGAAAT
>VGKN01000126.1 GCA_016867055.1 Candidatus Omnitrophota bacterium | reverse complement strand
CCGTTGTGTTATGTGGTGAGGGTAACCTACTGCACATAGTCTGGCAATCCTTGGCATGGATGTTATGCTATTCCACCTATTCTAAGTTTGTCAATAAAATACGGGAAGTGTCCCTATTAATTATTCTAATGTTCAGGCTTCTTTGCCCAGGAGATCATATCTCTTACAATCTTTAACTCATCCTGCGTAGCCTGTGAATGAGCATATCCCCAGTCAGTAAAAAGAGATGAAACGATAACTCTTCCATTTCCATATTCATACATAAGCATTGCAGGCTGTCCGTTTTTTATCCTTCTGAGAAGCACAGTTGCACTGGAGGGGTAATCAGTAAAGTATCCATCCACATTGGCAGAGGGTGTTGAAGTATAAATGCCTGAGAATATCTGATGCCACGTATCAACATATGTACCATTCCATAGGCACGACTGATCCTCAGTCCAGCCATAACCTGTTATCGTTTTATACGTTCCATCCGCCTCCTGAGGGACTGGAAGAATAGAAAACTCATACCCATGCTGCTGTGCAAAGACAATAAGTGTACCGCCATTTTTAACATATTCGTCAAGTTGAGCTTTTAGCATTTGGGAATTTTCCAGTCCAAATAAACCACCAGAGGGAGTAATTATCACAGGATGGTCCTTCACTATTTGTGGGTCAAAATCTAATCCTAAAAATGCAACAGGTTCTTTAAACCTTAACATCAATGAGATTGAAGGATTATAATATCCATAAGCAAAGAGGGCAATATCCGGAGCAGTTTTGAAGTCATTCTGAAATCGTGCTGAATTTGGAATAGTTACTTTCCCAAGTTCATTAAGCTTATTTTGTGCTGTTTGTCTTTCAGCATCAGTTGCTACTGTCATACCTTGTATATACGTATCAATCACCTGCTTCAAATAATATACCCCTATCTTGCCTTTCTTCATTGCAGTACGCATGTTTAAGTCTGTTAGCTTATCGAGAGACATATCGAAGTATCTTTCAAGGTAAAATTCATCACTTACATCAAACCTGTCATCAGCATGGTCTCCACCAGGGCTTTTTTGCACAGGTGGTCTCTTACAGACGTCAGGGATTCCTCCAGAAGTTGAAGTGTTCATGTCCTTCCAGAAAGTATTTATCAGGCCCGCGCCGTACATCATTGCAAGTGGCAGGAGATCTTGTGCATTTTTTCTTTTTTCTTCCCAGGATATTTCTCCATTTGGGTCATCCCTGTCATCTACAGGGTAATTGCGACTCTTCTTTGCGAGCTCGTTGATATATTCTGATACACTGTTTAGTTGATATCCTGGGTTATAAGGGTTTCTTTTTAGGTAATTTTCAAGATAATCTTTTAGACCAGTGTAATAAATAGGATTTCCATTACTATCGTGTCCTTTTATGATTTTCCCTTCGTTTGGGGTATCTGGATGCCACCTATCCCAGTTATCTCTAACATATTTTTCAAAAGCATCTGGAGGATATATGTGAGGGATTAAGTTTGAATGAGCAGGGACTACCATATCCTGCACAGGGTGAGATGCACGTCCAAAACGGCCCCATGCATTTTTAATGAGTGCGGAGGGGTTGTAATATGCAGATGAATTAAGTAGATACTCACAATAAGTATAAACTGCATCTTGATACAAATCATTTGCTCTGTTTTTTGCATTATAAGGTATACCTTGATATCCTTTGCCTGTAGTAGGATCATAAAAATGAAATAGACCATAAAGACCAGCAGGACCGTCCTCGAAAATATTGGCAGAGGAAAGGAAATTTTTGAATCCCTCATATCCGCCTGGGAAACTATCCATTACTGACTTTAATCCATTAGTTTCACTTTCAGGTAAGGCATATTTAATGTCAGATGACATTTGCGTTAAGTCCCAATGACCTGCTATATTTCTAGGAGGCGAACCGCTCGGAAGTGCAAACAATACCTTGTCAATGGATAACATAAAAAACAGCATTAAAAAGAAGCCCCATGCCATATAAATTCTTTTCATCCGTATGAACTTCCCCAAAAAATACTTACATTTTATTATTTTGATGATTCTTTTAACTTCGATTTATATTTTTGATATTTTTCATCAAAGTACTTTGTTTTTGCATTCGGGTCATCTTTAATGATCTCTTCAAGTTTTTTTATGGCAGATTTATAATCACCCATGCGGTAGTATGCCTCGGCAAGCTCATACTGAATATTTTTATCCCATTTTCGCATTCCGAATTTTTCTAGGAATAATTTGTCTTCTTCTTTTCGATATACTTCATCTGCTTCAGTATAAAAATAAATATCACCTCTATTTTTAATATAAGATTTAGGATCTTTTATTTCTGGCAAACTTAATAATAATTTCTTTTCAATTAACATCTTTTCAAACTCTTCATACTTTGGTCTTTTAAAGTTTTCGGTTTCATTGAAGATAAAGCTTTTGTGCTTGCACCCATGGGCATACACAGCCATTCCAAAGGTACCTCCCTGCCCAAATGGAAAAGGTATCCAATTTATGACTACATAAGCAGGTATCTTAAAAGTCCCGTCTTTACCTGTCTTCAACTTGAGTTCTTTAAAAGTTTTCCCATCGAATTGCCCTCCAGGCCCACTATAAGTTCTACCCCATCCTGCAACAACATTTGCTCCTTCTATCGGCTTGCCTGTTTCAGCATCCAACACAACTCCTTTAATTTCAGGGGTTTTAAGAGTGGTAATACCCACTAAAAGATATAAACCAGCAAGAATTAATATTATTAAAACAATTGACCCTTTTTTCATATGTCCTCCATGTAAAATCCCTTATTGCTATATCTCCCTCAATCGCCCCGTAAGCGCCCCTTTTATGGCACTTATTGTCATCCTTTATATCAATAAATAGATGCCTTGTCAATGAGGAAAAGGTTGTAAAATTTCTTACAACTAAAGTTGTAAGAGGTGGGGGTGATTTTAATGATTTAGGATGATTAGAGCATTTGTTACTCGGTAAGCTGTTGTCAAGATTCAAGACCATGGAACCGGAGATTGTTATTCGTTACAGGGTGACAATAAATTTCCTGCAAGATATCTTAAAAAGTAGCCTGTCCCCTTTTTCCTTTTTCTGAAAATAAGTAAATAATCTTTTTCATTATTCTTCAACCGGTGGATACAGTTTTCTATGATCTTCAATATTTTTCTTAATTACATCGGGGTTGATTGAGTAGTAGATTTTTATGAATGAGAAATCTTGGATGAAAGACTTTGGACTTCCTTTATCTATAACAATATGAAAAACTACACCATTCAAAGGGAGAGGTGACTTTATAGGCTTATCTTTTCTTTTTCTATCTAAATAATTACCCCATTGATCAACCTCGATAGATTCAATCTGAATTCCAAATTCACGACTGAACTCCCAGGAATCCTCAGGGAAATGAAAGCCCACATTTTTAAAATGTTTTTTAAGTCCACCGCTGTAAAATTTGTATATATCCTCTGCTTTGTCTTTTGAAACATAGACAAAAACAATCCATTTATTCTTCTCGGTACAAGCAATACTTATAGAGTTTGGATATTTTTCGACAAAAGGCGGCTCAGGGCACTTTACTTCTTTTTCAGGATATATAACTACTTTTTTGAATACTTTTCCAAAATCCTTATTTATGCGAATGACCAGATACTTACCGCTACTCCTTACCACATCTTCTGCCCTGCCAGCTAGAACTTTCTCTGCCTTTACACTTTCGACCTTGCTATATTCAACTACAAAAGGCTTTTCAGATACGATACGATGAAGCCTCATCTCTGCAACCAGAAGAGTACCAGTACGAGGCTTGGAGTGACCCCCTCTAACTGGACACAAAACCAAAAAAGGTTAGAATACTGACGAGTAAAAAGAAGCCGATTGAAGTATGAGAGAGGAAGATGCTAATTTTGGGTATACTCAGTATAAGGGTTATACCGAGATAATCGATTCTATGGCATTTGGTGAAGCCGGATTTTGGATAAACACACCTCGAACATACTTTAAGGCGGAAAGGGACTCGTAATGAGAACAAAAAGGACATACAGTGTGGCATTCAAGAGGCAAGTAGTAGAGGAATTATTGAGTGGGTCAGCGACAATGGGGCAATTAAGCAGGCGGTATGAGATATCCTCTGGTCTTATAGGCCATTGGAAGAACCGGTATCTTGAGGGAAAGCTTGTTGAGGGCAAGTCTGCCAGTGTAAGAGCTCTTGAGGCAAAGATCAAGGATCTGGAGCAGATGGTAGGCCGTTTGACCATGGATAACGAGTTATTAAAAAAAGCAATGGAATATACACTGCAAAGGAGAAGAGAAAATTCATTGCCAATAACCGGGAGGAACTGGGAGGGGTCAAACGGGGGAGCGAAATGCTGAACATTGCACGCAGCAGCTATTACTACAAGGAGACCCAGGACCTTCAAAAGCGGAAAGAAGATGCTGACCTAAGGGATAAGATTGAGGAGATAGTAGTAGAGTATCCTCGTTATGGGTATCGGCGTGTCACAGCACAGTTAAAGCGCGAAGGTATTCTGGTAAATCATAAACGTGTACAGAGGATCATGCAGGAGGAATCACTCATCTGTAAGATCAAGAAGAAATGGGTTACAACGACAGACAGCAAGCACCCGTATCCGGTTTATCCCAACTTACTGAAAGATACGAAGGTAGGCGGGATAAACCAGGCATGGATTGCAGACATCACCTACATCAGGATACTGACGGCCTTTGTATACTTAGCGGTTATCCTTGATGTATTCTCACGAAAAGTCATAGGATGGGCTATTTCTCAAAGGATCGATACAGGATTAACGAGGGCAGCGTTACGGATGGCTGTACAGATGAGACGTCCTCCCGAAGGATGTATTCACCATTCAGACAGAGGAGTACAGTATGCAGCTCATGAATATGTGGAGGAGCTTAAAACTGCAGGTCTTCGTATCAGTATGTCGAGGAAAGGTAATCCCTATGATAATGCTCATGTAGAGAGCTTTATTAAAACCCTGAAGAGTGAGGAGGTGTACCTATGGGACTATAAGACCTTTGAGGATGTAAAGAAACGCATTCCGTATTTCATTGAAGAAGTGTACAATGAGAAAAGGTTACATTCAACATTGGGATATTGTCCACCGAATGAATATGAAGAATTGGTAGCAAGAAGTATAAACAGTAATCGTCAGACCTTACTAACCTCAAAGGTACTTTGTGTCTAACCGATGGGGGTCACTCCATTTTTTTTTCCTAAAAGCTCA
>VGKN01000125.1 GCA_016867055.1 Candidatus Omnitrophota bacterium | reverse complement strand
ACCCCATAGCCAAATCATATTTGCTGGATTTTCTTTTAAGTCAATCCTTACCTGATTTATCTCATGATTATTTAATAATTCTCTTGAGCGATTCATAAGTTCCAAAAGAATTTCCCGAGCCTCCCCTTTCGGAAGATTCTTGGTTATGCTACCCCCAAGGATATCGTGAGGCGGAATGCACTCAACTATTTTCAAATTTGTAATTAAATTAGCATCCTTGATTACCAATAGATGCCTGTAACTTGTGCCGGTATAGAACTTTATTCTTTCGTTTCCTAATTTTTCATTTAAAAACTGTATCAGAATAGAGGCCTCCTTGGTAGAGATATGACCTGCGCTGTAGTCAACAAGGGTATCAGTGCTGGCTGTAATAAAGTTGCATCTAAAGGCAATCTCATCGGCATTTAATTTAACTCCAATATTGGCGGCCTCTAATGGGCCTCTTCCTGTATAATACATCTTCGGGTCGTATCCCAAAATATTCAAATTTGCTACATCGCTTGCAGGTGGCATACCATTGGGAATAGTGCTTATGATACCAACTCTACCATTTTTTGCTATAAAATCCAAATTGGGTTTCTTGGCAACCTGAAGTGGAGTTCTATTAGCAAGACTCTCAATGGGGTAATCACACATTCCGTCTCCAACCAATAATACATATTTCATAAAATCAACTCCTTGACCTTTTCAAAATCTGGCTTTAGGGCTTTTAACCTTGGCATCATATGGATAGCCCTATCAGGATCCTTAAGCCCATGTCCTGTCAATACACAAACAATATTAGAGCCTCTCTTAAAATAATTAGCCTTTGACAACTTAATAAGACCCGCAACAGATGCCGCTGAAGCAGGCTCAACAAAGAGTCCCTCTTTATTTGCAAGCAAACTATAGGCATCCAGAATCTGCCTGTCTGAAACGGTTGTAATAAGTCCTCTTGACTCATCTCTTGCTAAAAGCGCCTTCTGCCAACTGGCAGGATTTCCTATCCTTATCGCAGATGCGATTGTCCTTGGATTTTTTATGGGTTTTCCCTTTACTATGGGCGCTGCATGTTCTGCCTGAAATCCAACCATACGAGGCAGGGATTTTATCTTTCCTTTCTCATAATACTCTTTATATCCCATCCAATAGGCGGTGATATTACCTGCATTGCCAACAGGAATCAAATTATAATCAGGTGCTCTCTGTAATATATCGCATATCTCAAATGCTGCGGTTTTCTGCCCCTCGAGTCTGTAGGGATTGAGGGAATTTACCAAGGTTATATTTAAATCGGCGCTTAATCTCTTAACTATTCTCAAAGCGTCATCGAAGTTTCCCTTAATCGCAATAACCTTTGCGCCATGTATCAATGCCTGCGCAAGTTTTCCCTGGGCTATAGCTCCCTCGGGGATGATTATAAAACACTTAAGATTTGCCTTTGCTGCATAAGAACTGGCTGATGCAGAGGTATTTCCGGTTGAGGCGCATATAACTGCCTTGGCACCTCCCTCAATGGCCTTTGAGATAGCAACTGTCATCCCCCTATCCTTGAAAGAGCCGGTGGGGTTTAAACCCTCGTATTTAAGATATACCCTTAAGGAATGGTCAAGTTTCTTACTTAAGAATTCAGCAAATATTAAGGGGGTATTTCCTTCATCCAAAGATACAATCGGTGTCTTTGAGCTAACAGGCAAGTAGTCTTTATATTGCCGTATTACACCTTTCCAACCTAATCTCATCTTGCTAACCTTTATAGCTCTGATTCTCAATATAATTCGTGATAATTCGCCTAAAAATTCGTATTATTCGTGTATTTTTATCTTTCAACCCTAATAGCAATGCTCTTTCGCCTTATTGCTGATAATCTATCTATCTCCTCGAGCGCTCTTTGCATATTCTTCTCTTTAGCCTCATGGGTCATCATTACAACTGGCACGATACGCGCCTTACGCCTCTCTTTTTGTGCAACGCTTGCAATTGAAATCTTGTGTTTTCCTAAAATACCTGAAATCTTAGCAAGTACACCAGGTTTATCTATGCATGAAAAGCGGATATAATATCTGGTTTCAACCTCATCCATCTTTCGTATTTTCTTAATAGACTTATCCCTGATAAAAATCGGGGTGCGCCCTATGGAATTATATTTTAAATTCCTCGCTAAATCTATCAGGTCGCTTACAACAGAACTTGCCGCAGGGTTCTGACCTGCTCCCCGTCCATAAAAGAGGGTTCCACCTACCATATCGCCATGGACATAGATTGCATTATATACACCCCTAATGCTTGAAAGTAAATGCTCTTTGGAAAGGAGTGTGGGATGGACTCTCACCTCAAGTTCATTGTCTACCCTTTTTGCAATAGCCAATAGCTTAATAACGTACCCAAATTCCTGGGCATATCTAATATCATTTTGGGAGATATTTGAAATTCCTTCTATATAGATATCTCCTAACTCTACAGGAAAACCAAAACCAAGCAGTGTCAGGATAGCTAACTTGTGCGCAGAATCTATTCCCTCAATATCAAGCGAAGGATTCTTCTCAGCGTATCCTTTTTTCTTTGCTTCGGATAAGGCATCATAAAAACTAATATCCTCGCTTTCCATAGCGGATAATATATAGTTAGAAGTCCCATTTACAATACCAAGCACAGTATCAATTTCATTTGAGATAAGACCTTCCCTTAGAGATTTTATTATTGGAATCCCGCCACCAACAGAAGCCTCAAAAAAAATATCAACCCCTTGTCTCTGCGCAGATTTGAATATCTCCTCCCCTTCCTGCGCTAACAATGCCTTATTTGCAGTTACTATATGTTGTCCACTTTTTATTGCCCTTAAGATAAATTCCTTTGCAGGATGTATGCCGCCCATCAATTCCACAACTATGTGGATATCAGGATTTCCTAAAATCTTATTTACATCCCTGGTCAGTAATTTTTTATCAACCTTTATATTCCTTTTTCTTCTAAATTCCTTATCGCATATTACCTTAAGAATTAATCTTACCCCTGCCTTTTTTTCTAATTGGGCAGCCTTTTCCTTAAGTGCCCTAACAACACCAACCCCAACAGTTCCAAAACCTATTAAACCAATGTTTATTTTATCCATTCTTTAGACCTCTGACTAACTAATTTTACCACTGTCAAAATCTATTAACCATCAATTAATCTGTTCGCAGCTATTAAACGCAGTGCGAACCTATTTTGAAACAATAGCAACTGAAATTTATTTTATGGCACCGCCCTTGACATCGTAGATGTCAAGGGCTCCCACATCTCCCGCCTACAACAAGCTAAAAAATCCCACGAAGACGGGAGGCAAAGCCTCTCCCGCATAACGCTTGAGAACCAGCAAAAAGGCAAATTTTGGGTGCGCCTGTCCACCAATGCTTTGTGGCGGAGGCAAAATTTGCCTTTTTGCCCAAATTGAGCATCAATAAAAAAATAATACAGCGAAATCCCGCAAAGCGGGAGAAAAACACAAAAAAATCAATCCTTCGACCTGCGCTCAGGATTGATGGTGAGCGGAGTCGAACCATCAAAAATGTCAGGGAACGGAAAAATAGTTGAGTTTACTTTTTCAAATTACTGAGATTGGTTTGGTTTCGATTTTCCTGCCGTTTTTGTTTGCTCCAACCTATTTATTATCTCGTCTAAATCTTTAAGCCAATATTCAGCTGCTCTAACTACATCAGGGATGTTGGATTTTTTGGCTTCTAATAATCTCTCTTTTGCTTCTTTATATTTATTTAAAGCCAAGTCATTTTCTTTTAGAGCTTCGTAACAGCCACCCATAAATCTCTTTACTTTTCCTAAACTAACATTGTCTATCTTTTGCTCTACTCCAATCCTTTCAGCGATTTCATAAATTTTTAATACTTCTTTCTTAGGTGCTGTTGTATGGTCTAAGTTTACACCCCAGTTTAGATAAGCCACAAAATTATTTTTATCTAGTTCTGTAACCTTCTTACAATGCTCTATTGCTCTCTCTTTATAAATATCTGTGTATAAGAACCCTAATTGCAAATGAGCGATTAAATTATTCGGATCTAATTTTAACACTTCCTCATATTCCTTACTAGCCTCGGTATTCATTCCATTTCTAAAATACATATCCGCTAAACTAATATGCCGAACTAAGTTTATATCGTTTTCTGCTTTCTTTCTTACTTTTAAAATATTTTTCCATTCTCTAAGCCCTAAAAGACCTAGTAAAAAAGATATTAGAATAAAAATATATGAAGCTACTGATACCAAAGAAGTAGCTTGCTTAGCTGATTCCAAGCTTATCTTAGCATCTTCTAAAACTCGCTCATACAAGGAATGTTCTAACTTATTAAACTTATTTTTAAGTTCTAAAATTTCTTCTTTCGTGACTTGTTGTTCCTGAGAACTATCTATTGCTTTTTTAATTTCTGCTGCTTGCGTTGTTAATATGCCTAAATAAAAAATTAATCCAAAAATGCTATAGTATATAAGTATTTTCTTCATAATATTGCTCTCTGCCTAAATAAATTTTAAGTCTTAATCCATTTAAGAATGAAAATTAGGTATATTCACTTTTTCTATTTTTTATTGCAATCGAATAGCTCTACTTCATCATATAACTCCGAATTATCAAAATCAGCGGGAAGAACATTTTCCATCGACTTCCCAAACAAATAATCGCCTTCCTTATAAAAACCAGTGGCGATAAGCTCTGAACAGAGAAATCTTTTTCTACTGCTAAATAAGTTATGTAGAACAATGCCAATTCTACCACAAATAACAGATAAAGGAAACCAGAAAAACTGTAAGACATGACTTAATCTCGCAGTCTTTATCGGCTTATTCTTTTTGTTAGTTTAGAATTAGCGGGTTTTGCTACTACATTTATTCTGGATACTAAATCCTTTGTGCCTTCTAATCCTTTTTTCAACATCGTTGGCGTAGGAAGTGATTTACTTAAATTCTTCGGCAATTTCTTGGTCAACTTATATTCTGACACACCTATGGGTCTTCTAATACCTCGCAAGGCATATTCAACCTCCAAATGGTCACGGCTTTTACAAAGGATTATTCCTATAGATGGATTCTCCTGTGGTATACGCACTAAATCATCTAATAAATTTAGGTAGAAATTCATCTTTCCCGCATATTCAGCCTTAAACTCACCTATTTTTAAGTCAAATACCACAAGGCACCTTAGACGTCTATGGAAAAACAAGAGGTCAATATAATATTCCTTATCCTTTAATCTAAGTGGGTATTGGCTACCGATAAAACAAA
>VGKN01000124.1 GCA_016867055.1 Candidatus Omnitrophota bacterium | reverse complement strand
ATTAAGCGCAGATGTAAGGGATTTTAGCGGGACAGATATAGATATTCTTGTTACTCACAGATACGGTGAGGTAAATGCCGCTGTGCAATTATTAATCCTTGAGGCAATGAGAGAGGGTTGCCTAAAAGCCCAGGAGCTTGGTTTGCTAAGGGAAGGGATAGATATAAGTTCTATGGGTTTAGATGAGTTAGCCAAAGCCCTGAGGGTAAAATACGGGACGCACTCCCTAAGAGAACGAGGTTCGGAGGCAGTAGTGGTAGCCAAGATAATCAACGCAGGTATTGGTGCTGCTAATATTAAGCTCTTTCATGAATTTTTTATGCCGGGGTCTACACCCTTAGTAAAACTGGGCTTTAGGACTCAGGTGGGAAAGGATGACAAGCCTATTGTTCGCGGTTTTAGGGCTATAGTGAGGCGCACTAAGGATGTTTTAGCTGGAAATTATGATGGAGATGTCTATGAATATGAAGTCTCCTCAGCCTGCAACGTAAAAGGCGTAGCATACCCTTCTGTAAACCAAAGCCAAGAACTCTTAGCTCGTATAAGCCAACCCAATGATTTTTTAATCACAGCAATATATTCTGTGGAGGGCAGCGCCTTGCCTTCAACCGAACCAATGGTGAGCGTCATGTATCAGCCAGTTTATGGAGAAGAGGGAAACCTGCGAACACTTAACCCCACATTTCTATACCGAAGCCAAAGCGGAGCGGATGCGGTGGGTGGGGTTGCATCTATGTTTTATGAGCCAAATTTTGTCCCCGGAGGGCCTAATGGAGGATATGCTGTGATTACAAGACCAGCAACATTAAATGAAGCAAGAAAAGCCCCTCCGGAGGGAATCGCCCATACTGTAGTCTATGGTTGGCAGAGCGAGAGATATGGAGTTATTCCTGCAGAACCAGGCGAGAGAATTGACCACGTGGCTATAAATCCCGTGGTTTTTTATCCAGAGAGGAAATTAGCAGACTTTCTTAAATCAGTAATGATTACTCATCAGAACGACCAGCCTTATATAGCCCCATTTGCGGCAGAGGAACGCGTTGCAGAGTTAAGGAGAGAACAAAGCCCCCTGTGGATGCGCGCGCCACAAGAGACAGACATTGACGAGCTCATGGTTGAATTAGAGGAAATGGTAGCAAGTGGCAGACTTTTAGCAATTGACGATGATAAGGCTGATATGGGAGGAATGTGGGGGCATAACTTTGCCCCACCATATATGTTAGCGATTAACCGAGCAACGATTAGATATGCTGTAGAAAAAGGGATACTTACTGATGGTGATATTATAGGGTTTGTTAATAACATGAGGCGTTTAAAGAGAGGAATAACTTATTGCATAGGTGATGATGCACATCTTGTGATGGTAGGCGATAAGTCGCGTAACAACATACTGGCACATCAATTATCATTTTTATCATTTACGCGTGGTTATCTTGCTTATATGATAGGTAATACCCCAGAGTTTGATCCCGCAACTTTCAATACTAAGGTTGCTAAAGAATTTTCTAAAGGGATTTATGCCGGAGGGCAGGATTTCCAAGGCAAATTAGCCAAGTTAGCTATGAAGAACCCATATTTTTACTCCCAATTTGATGAGCGCTTCTTTGCGATACTAAGAGAGACTATGCCTCAGGACTATATGCAGATGGTTGATAATATTGAAAAGGGCTGGAGGCATTGGCAAGAGACAAAAACAGAAACAGTAGAACTCGCTAGGCCTTTTACCGGGAATGTCTCTAATCAAGGTATTGGCTCAGCCCGTTATTTAGTGGATATAGCAGGCGGCGAGAGGACCTTTGGGACACTGTCAGGGGATAAAATGGGTCCTGCAGCGCTAAATAGGATTATAAGAGAAGGAGTCTATGACGCCCTTAAGGCAGGTGAGTTTACTAATGGTCTGGTATTTGAGATATGGGATGCCAAGGCTTTTGATGAGGAAGGTAATATCCCTATAAATGAATTACCGCTGTTATTTAGAGATGTAGAAGAATCTATAGTTGCTTTAGGTTCGGAAGAGCAAGCTATCGTTCAATCTTATTATAGAGATGGAGAACTTAGGGATGACCTGACGGTAGCCGACAAAAAGAAATTAGGTAGATTACTTAAAAACTCCGGCTATGTCCCTCACAAGAGGATATTCCTTGATGCCCAGCAGGATAGAGATGCAATTTATCGTTATTTGGCTGATTCAGACAGATTTAATGTTAAACAGGTCTGGAGTAAAAAGAAGCCCGGCTGGTGGACCGAACTAGAATCCGGCTTTGATGTTGTTAACCTACGGGATTATTTGGATAAACCGGTATTAGGTAGCTCGGTTACCAAGTTAGGGGTACTGGCAGGGGGAGAGTATGTAGGTAAGGATGACCCGGTTATGATTGGAAGTATGAAGATAATGAGTTATATCTATGAATTTCTAAGGGTTAATCCGTTACTTTGCCAGGGAGATATGAATGGCTCTCACTGGTTAGCGGCTATCCCAACCTCATTTAGATATGCAGTAGCCAACAAGGAGAGCCATCCTATATTAGTGGGTATGGTCTATACCCTGTCCGAGGATGGCACGAAACTGACTAATGTTGAGGATGTTTTTGGTAAGAAGGATTATGTTAAAATTCGGCATAAATTACTCAACTTTAACTTTGAATTTAAACGAGCCCAGTTAGGTGGACAGATGTGGCCCTATGGAACGGATGTTAGCACAGTAGAGGCGATGTATCCCTTAGCGAAGCTTCTCAGAGACCTTGATGATCCAAATTCACCTTTCCTCGTGAGTAATATGCCCAAAGAAAAAAGGGCTACAAGGCCTACGGGTATAATTCCTGAAACTATGCAACTTTTTGATGTAGCCGCATTACTACAAGCGATTAAAACCTCACCATTACTTGTGGTCGGAGTTCCTAAAGAGATTAAATCTGGTGAGCGTAGGGTTGGCCTTAGTGATAAAGGCGTAAGAGCATTGACTAATTTGGGAGTTAAGGTAATTGTAGAAAGTGGTGCAGGTATAGGAAGCGGCATTAGTGATGATGATTATAGAAGTGCAGGCGCAGAGGTGGTAGAAACTGCGGCAGAGGTCTGGAATAGAGCAGGGTTGATTAAGAAGGTTAAAGAGCCATTACCCCAAGAGTATGAGTTTATTCGTTCCGACCACACCATCTTTACATATTTTCACTTAGCTTCTCCTGAAAATAAGGAATTGACAGAGGTCTTGATGCAAAAGGGAGCAACCTGCGCGCCATATGAGACAATAAAGGTTGATAATCGCACCCCCTTATTAGAGCCTATGAGCAAGGTAGCAGGGACTTTTGCCGGCTGGTTGGGAGGAATTTATACCCATCTGACAAGCGTGAGGCAAGACAGCATAGAGGTCTTAAATCCAGAGAGAATTCAAGAACTGCTTTCACAAATAGAGCAGTTTAATGAATTGGAGGATTTTTACACCGTGCCGGAGGATATTAAGTTAGAGGGTGTAAAGGTTGTGGTTTTAGGAGGAGGAGTGGCAGGGCAGCATGCAGCTGAAATGTATGCTCGTATGGGAGCAGAGGTGGCAGTAACTGAAAAAAGACCCTCAAGACGAGCAGAGCTTGAGGGTTATTTCAAGGAAAAGGGATTGAAGGTTATGGTAGTAGATTCTGAAGCACAAGAAGCTGTAGAGCAAAAGTTAAAAGAAAGCTCAATTATTGTTGGAGCAATATATGAATTAGGAGCACGGGCTCCCCAGGTTATTGATAAGGAGATGTTAGGGCGTATTAGCCAAAGAAATAAAAAGATTATAATTGACATCTCCATTGACCAGGGCGGCAATATTTTTGGTTCAAAACCGACTAAGCATGAAGAACCGGTTTATCTTGATGAAGCTGGGAATACCCGATATTGTGTCCCAAATATGCCGGCAGCTGCTCCAAGGGTAGCGACAAAAATTCTAGAAAAAGCCAATATATTTTATGCCTTAGCATTGACTTTAGGATTGGATAGGGCAAGACAATGCTTACCTCAAATTGCCAATGGCGCCATCGTTAAGGGAAAACTTACCGATCCAAAAGTAGCCAATGCGCACGGCCTTGCTTATTCGCCATTAGAAGGGGCAGCTACCTTACGCAGAGGCGAAGGCACACCAAAAAGATGTCTTAGAGAGATTCGTACAAGATTTAGAGGAACTACCTTTACAATTCCGGGCCTACTTGATGGAAGTCCGGCATCTGAATCTACGCTTAGAAGAGAGGTTGCTGGCTTAGAGGAAGCGGGATTGGTTGAAAGGGTTACTGAGGCAAGCGGCAATAAGCCTGCTGAGTATAAACTTGCTGATTCTGTGTCTGGTAAGTTGCCAGACGAACAATTTGATGTAATTGAGTCTATTGTAATGTTAGACCAGCCCAGCCTAACAGATGCGCAAACCAAAGTTTTAAAAACCGAGATAGCCACTATGTTAGGTGCCTTAACTACTGATACCTATGATAAAGTTAGCGGCACCAGAGTAATTGTATTGTCGGTTGATACTATAGGAGAGGAGCTTGGTTTTGGCACTTACCTAAGAAATCTGCTTGCTAATACCCAAGGTAGGGTTAAGGTTATAATTGATGGTAGTAGAATAACAGATACGGCAGGTTTCTTAAAATTAACAGGTTTAGAAATGGAAGAAGGTACGAATTACAAAATAGTAACTGCCGTAGAAACCTTGATACAAGAAGCCAAATCACAGGCAAAAGATCAGGATAGTAACATAGTTGTAGTAGGAACAGAAGGTTATCTGCAGCAATACTGGCAATCATACGAACAGATGCTTAAACTACAGGTGAACACCACTGAAGAAGGTGCAGCTAACTTAGGCATTCTGCCTGCTGCAGTTAGTATAGCCTTAGGACAGCCACTATCCGAACTTTTAGAGCGAGTTGGCCAAACAAATACATATGTGCTAAGCCCAACAGCTGTTACAAGGACATATTCTGAGCAACTGAAAGGATATAAAGCGCAGTTAAGGGCGAAGTAGCAAATGGCATATGGCAAATAGAATTGCCCCGCCTACGAGGTGGGGAAACGCTATCTCAAGAATCACTTGAGGCGTTTCCTATCTCTAACGGGGTGAATCAACAAATAGTAATTGAGAAACTTATCCCACCTGCGAGGTGGGACAAGGTAAGGTATAATATTTATGAGTGTTAACAACAAGGGATTCGAAGAATATTCCAAAAAGCTTATAGCATTAGTTGTTGCTCAGGTTTTTATTGTAACTTCCTTTATATACCCCTCTCCTCTCTATTCCTT
>VGKN01000123.1 GCA_016867055.1 Candidatus Omnitrophota bacterium | reverse complement strand
TAACAAAAGAAAGGCCATAAGCGCAGAGTGGGTAGGCGACTATCATCAATAAACCAGATGCCACGGCCAAAGACCACAAGGCCGTTTGTACGATGCCATTAAGATTATCTAGCTCACCGCGGGCAAAATATTTCGCAACGAATTTCACCACACCGCCGGCCATGCCCAAGTTAGCAATCTGAGTAATGGATGTCGAGGCAATTACTAGGGACCAGATGCCTAATCTTTCAATGCCGATGACACCTAAAAGATATTTGTACATATAAATGAATGACCCGGTAACGATGATAATCTGTACCGTTGACATTCCGGCATTTTTTAGAAGTCGCCCCTTTTTCATCCATGCCCTTTTTATAAAAAAATGTAAAGAACCCGTATTTTTTATTATACTTTGTTCGGCAGGGCCAACATGTCACCATTAAAAGGAACACCAACTTGTAGTTTTGGATTATTAGCATTTATTAAGTTATAATTATTTTCTTTTAGTAAATAAATAATTTTTTCAGAGTGATCAGCAACGCTATGGTGTAACCTATCTTGAACTTCTACAACAATTACAGGTTTATATTTTTTGATAGTTTTTGCTGCCCCGCTTAGCACTAAATATTCAGCTCCTTCGGTATCAATTTTAATAAATCCAGGGGCAAGATTATACTCATTAACCAAATTATCTATGGTATCCCCTTCAACATCGATTTTTTTATATTGTCTGTTAGCTATCGCAGGGTGGACCAAATTTCCCAAACTTGAATATTCTTCCATCCCCTGAATAATATTAAGTTTATAATTACCTTTTATATTAGTGGCAATTCCGTTGTAAATAATTACAGAATTTTGACAGTTATTTCTTTCCAAATTACGCTTGAGATATTGATAAGCCATTGGTGCAGGTTCCAAAGACAATACTTTATTTTTATTCGATAAAATATGTGCCAAAAGTATAGTAAATAATCCTATATTGGCCCCAACATCGATTGCATCTTTTGATGAATCAACATATTTTTCAACAATCTTGACAATATTTTGTTCATAATTTTTGTACTTTAATATCATTTTAAATATATCTGAACGAATATCAATTTCAAAAAACCCTCGAAAATCTTTCAATTCAATAACGAGACTTCCTTCGGTTACCATCTCAAAAAATTTGTTATATACTCTATTAAATCTATAACTATTGAATTTACTGGGTAATTGTCTGCAATATATCAATGGCCCGAATAAATAAGATAAGTATTTATTTGATTTGATAACCTTTTTTATGGAAGGATAATTCAATGTTTAATTCCTGTTTTTATTAAAAATTAGTAATTTAATGAAAATATTTATTGATCTTCTATAAAAAATTATTTAGTACTTACGATCATCCCTGAGAAACTCCGGCAGGACCGGGGCCAGTTGCCCCAGGAACCCGTCCAGCCTGGCCTTGGCCTGGTGTTCATCGCCCTGGACTGAGGTGGGTGAGGCGGACTAGGGCGCCGTCGGCCCGCTGGTAGAGAAGGCGGTCCAAGCCGATGCTGGGTTTGTGGCCGTAGTCGCTGGCTATCCATCTGCCCCGCTCGAAGTACCAGAAATACATGGCCATGCGTTTGATATTTTTTGCTGTCCACTGTATTTTATTGAGATTCCGGAATAGTAAAAACATCCCATGAATCCAGTAAGTTCCCTTCCTTGACTGTAAGGTACGTTTTTATCGTTCCTAAATAAGGATGCCTTCTCGCCGACATAAAAGAGTTATTAGCAACCTGAGATATTAGCATTGCGTCATCTTTTATCAAAGCCGTGAATATATAACGAAATAAATTTACATGGCTAAAGTATGCATCAGTTAATTTAAAATTAGAAGGCCACTTTATAGCCATAAAAACTTCAAATATATCACGAGATACTTCTTTAGGATGAATGTCGTTTTCTAACATATTATTGTTTAAATCTTCATGACTACCCATCCATCTATTATTATTTAACCATGGGCCATGATCACCGATTAGTATAACAATTGCATCTGGGTCCTTTTCATCAATATTGCGGACTAGTTCAATCAGGGACGCGTCTGATTCGGCAACGACGTTTCTGTATGTTTTAGTCCAATAATTATTAATGTGATTCAGTTTCCATATTGGTAGTTTATGCGAACCTGGAATATCCCTAATTTCACGAGGGTATTGGACGATAGAACCGGGTGAATGAGTAGCACCGGCATAGATTGCATAAAATACGGGCTTCCCGTCATTTTCTATTGACACCCTCTCTAAAGTTTTGACGGGTCTATTAAGAATTTTTTCAGGGAGCCAAAGGAGTGATTGAAAGAACTCTGTCCCCAAGGAAAAATATTTCAAAATTCTATTCGAAATTTGAAAAAATCCACTAAAAACCTCCAGCGGTTGCAGGAGTGGCAGAACTATCTGTGATTCAACGGCAGAGGAGGGATGATATAAGTATGAACTAAATTTACTATAATCGATCCGGTATCCATTATTTAGAAATATATTTATAACTGGGTTATTATATGCGCCACCTATGATATTACGATAATAGCCATCGGCATTTCCTCTTGATAATTTATAATAATGATGGTTCATCATGAATATTGATGCGACACTACCTAAAGAGTGTTGATAATTAGCATATGTTTTGTATATTACATAGTTTTTTTGATTTAGTTCCCTGACGAGAGCATCGTTATTAATACCATATATTTTTTCCCTAATATCAAGACTTGCATACGACTCAAGAATAACCAAATATACATTAGGTTTTTGTTTGAAAACGATATCTTGTTCTATTTCCTTGGTTTCAAAGGCTGTTAATCCACCTGATAAGCCATGATAAAGCATCCCCGCAGTATTGATTCCTATCAATACACTGAGAATGAGATTAAATATTATCAAATCATAACGATAAGCTAATATACCAACAGCAAATGAAATCAGGAAATAAACCGGCGCCCAAAAAACATCATGGAATATAGTTATAAGTTCCCGATTGGCCGCATGGAGCAACACAAGGAGAATTAACGTTCCCGCACTACCTAGGAAAGCGCGATGTAATTTTGCCGAAAACTTGACTTCATCATTTAAGAGTCGGAATTTCTTAACTAT
Source organism: Candidatus Omnitrophota bacterium (assembly GCA_016867055.1). The sequence continues at coordinate 2,205 of VGKN01000123.1, read as the reverse complement.
TATCAAAATTATTTTTGCAAGATAATATGTAGATATGCCGAGAATAACAGTCGTGATGAGGGAAACGATAACTATAAAAATGAGAGTAACAAGAATTTGATCCTTTGTATAAATATGACTATTGATATGAATCAGATAGACTGCCGGATAGACAAATGCAAGGATAATAAACAGAAGGGGAGAGCCAAGCATATTTTTAATTGTCTGGGGGGCCAGGTATCTTTTTGAAGCTTGAACCATAAAGCAATAGTCCTTGATCTTCTAATCGCCTTTTAAATTTTTCATGAGGTACAACGTCCGTTGGGTGTTTAATATGCTATCAGATCTGAGTATCGAAAAATAACTTTGGAAAGCAGCTTCGAAATCCTCTTTGGTATACTGATTAAAAATATCCTCCCGGGTGCGAAGCAGCCTTTGGACTTGAGAGTCATCCTTCTCGACAAATTCAATAATCAGATACCTACACAACCGGCTGAAAAAATCAGCAATATAAATAAAAGGTAAATTGTTGGAGATTGCCAGATGGTGAATCAGGGCCAGCGCGAAAACCATATCGGCCGGTCCCCTGTGCATAAGAGAAAATCTTTCTTCGTTGGCCCAGCCAAGTGAAGGGCTAGGGTTGGTCAAGTCCAGACACAAGGGTAACATATTAGTTTCTTCAGCTTCCCGCATCCGGCGGTAATTCTTTTCAACAGCAGCCGGGTCAACATCGAATGCAACTGTGTGAATGCCATTGGCTGAAGCTATTCGACTGAATATCCCGGTATTGGCACCCAGATCCCAGACTGTGCCAGGTTTTGATTCACTAACATATGCTTCCACGAGTTGCTTTTTGTGATTCATGGAATCTTCAGTATAGTTCGTATCTTCATAATAATCGCCCCATTCTGTCCCGACCGGCACCCATTTTAGCTTGATAATGGTCGATTCAAGGTGATTGATCAGTGCCATGAGGGATTGTTTGGTTACCTTCGAAGCGTCGGTCTTTGGCGCTTTTGATTCATATCGGGTCTGTGCTTTGGCGTGTAAGTGAATATGAGTCAAGAGCCCCGTTTTAAACCAACTAGTTTTTGGAAGCAGCCTGCTTGCCATATCGAGAGGAGGGCCATCTATATATATTCTCATGAGTTGCCCAAGCCGCACGTCGCGAAGAGAAATCAGTGCCAGCGGTGCCAGGAAATGCTGGCAAAACTGCCGGTAGGCGATCCAGGGTTGCCCTTCTCTATAGGTTTCGAATGAAAGCGTATCGATTAAGACAGGCTTCCCTTTGAAAAATTGTATGTTATACGCACTTGCATCTTTTAGGGTCATGTTGTAATCTAAAGCTTGCTTCTGTATTCTTATGGTTGCCAACGCCGCTTCCTTCAATTGACTGAAGCACCATTCGTAGGGGTAAGAGATGAAGGGGACAATTTCCGGCTGAATTATTTTATATTCATCGTCCTTCTTTTCATCAAAAAAAACTTCACGATGTGAAATCAGCAGACCACTTTCTACAAGTTGATCATAGAGCCCAGATTGAACAAAATGATCATAATTTTTCTGATAGAGGCCGCTGATTGATCTGAACAGTTTACCATCCTGAGAAAAGATAAAACCGCTAGGATCTCTAAAAGAACCTTTGAGGCGACTAGTTGTTGCTTCCATCGCTGTCATTGCTCTTATCGCTTAGCCCTCGATCTTTTCTGGGGAAGCGTTCGCTGAAGAAATTTTTGATCTTCTGCCAGTATACCTTAATGGCATATAGGCCCCCAATAAGACCAGCCATGAGAACCTGGAAAATATAGCTTCCAGTGCCGGGATCTAAATAAGCATGGGCATTTTTTGATAAAACCATATGCACAGCAACTATCAGGATGAGAATAGAGAGAATCTTTCTTGTTATCATGATATCGTCAAACCTATGTAACCTATTTTGCGGAGATCTCTTCATCTTTGGTATACCCTCACTCAGCTCCAGTCCCCCACTATCCTTAATGCTTCCAATTCCCTTATAATTTTCTATCATCCCGGATGAATTCCGGCAGGGTAGGGGAGAGCTGCCTTAGGAAGCTGTCCAGCCGGGCCCTGGCCTGGTGTTCATCGCCCTGGACTGAGGTGGTGAGGCGGACCAGGGCGCCGTCGGCCCGCTGGTAGAGGAGGCGGTCCAGGCCGATGCTGAGTTTGTGGCCGTAGTCGCTGGCCAGCCAGCGGCCCCGCTCGAAG
>VGKN01000122.1 GCA_016867055.1 Candidatus Omnitrophota bacterium | reverse complement strand
TCATTATCTGCCCATGGCTCATTAAGCGCATCATAACTATTTTTATCTTTTTCTAACTCTACGATTGTCCAATTTATGCCTGCCTTGGCCAAATAAATACCTGAAATCCTATCTTTTTGATAACGACTTAAGTATAATGCCGTGGAGACACGATGGCCAATAGTCAATGCCAGTAGCGTAAGAATTACAAGTAGCCATAGAATAACTATTAATGCCTGAGCTTTTTTACTCATATATTCTTCCCAATATATAGGTAGATTATATATAGAAAGCCAACCGTAAACTATTGTACCAAGGGTAAAAATATCATCCGCTCAAATTCTCTTCTTGTTTTATCTCTTAGGGTCAATTTCACTTTTATTGCAATGGGTGATGCCTTTGTGTCATTCCATATATCCTTCCATTCTATCTGCTGTTGACTGGTGCCGATATGACCATACCTTAAAGTTATCCCTTCTATATTAGAAGCCATCTCCTCAGGTTCTATCCTTGATTTATCATTAAGGGCTTCTTGGTTTTTTCGACATAGCCGCATAAGTTTATCACCCTTTAGGTTGTAAGAGATGAAGGCGTATTCTTGTATAATTTTATCTTCGCTAAATGTATCAACGAGGGACAAGAAACTTAAATTATTTTCATCCCCCATAAATTTTGTTTCATCCTCCGAGTAATTAAAGGAATTCCTCAAGTCTAAATTTATACGTTCTAAAATTAGTCTTGCAGTTTGATAAACGTTGATAGTTCCTTCAATATTTCTATAACCAAATATTCCTGTACGAAAAGCTGAATAAATGGTTAAAATTACCACTACAAATATCAATGAGGTAATAAGTAGCTCAACAAGGGTAAATGCTTTAATCCTTCTCATTATCTTAGGTATGTATTCAAATTTAATTTTTCCTCTCTGTTTGCTCTCCGCCAAGTTATATCAAAACTTAATTTATATAGCCTTAAATCAGTATCTAAATTAAGTGTATATTTCCATTCAAACCTATCCTTTTTATCCCTTACTTCCGCCGGCTCTCTATTTATAAGATTTTGGTTTTCTTTAAATTCTAATTCCTGCATTTTATCCTCTGCCAAGAATACTGCATTTATAATATCACAGGAAAGCCCTGTTGACCGCACAGATAGAGAGAGAGTCTGTAAAACAGCAGTAATCCCTATTGATAGTATAGCAATCGTTATCACGAGCTCTAATAATGAAAATGCATTCTTACTGAGATTGTATTTTAACACCACCAAATACCCCCTTTGTAGTTAGGGTAATGTTTTGGTTATCAAGATTAATCAATTTTATAATCACCTTATCAATACTACCATCAGGATAAAAAAGAATTTCTTTCTGCTCGGTTTCTATTTTGATATCGTTGGGTATACGATATGTTCTTAATCTTTCTGAGTTACCCTTTATTTTAGCAAAGTATTCTTTTTTCTCATCATCTATATTTAGATAAATAATCTTTCCTTCGATAACAGAACGCTGGTGCAGATAATTCATAGATGCCTGTAATTCTTGGGCGAAGCTTTTTAACTGTAAGTTATTAAAAGTTTTTCTAAAATTTGGTAAAGAAACTATAGTAAGGATACCGATTATGATTACGACAAATAGGACTTCAATGAAAGTTAGACCCTTGATTTTACCAGTTACCAATGTCATCGTTATCGCCTTCAACACCATTCGGACCAGCAGAATAAAGGTCATAATCACTATTATGAGTTCCTGGAGATTTATAAAAGTAGAGTCTTTCCCAGGGGTCTTTTGGATCTTTTTTAAGATAGGGACCTTTCCAATTGGCTAATGACGATGTATTTGTTCGCAGCACTGCTAATCCTTCCTCTGCGTTAGGAAAACGACCAATATCTATCTCAAACAAATCTAAAGCTGTGGGGATGCTAGCATTGACATCTGCCTTGGCAGCTGCAATCTTTGCCTGCTCAGAACGACCTGCCAAGCGCGGTATCACCATAGCCGCCAATACCCCTATGATTATTACAACCAGCATCAATTCAATTAGAGTAAAACCTTTTTTATTCATAATCCCTCCTATCTAACGATTAAATTTATTTGAAATATAGGCAATAACATTGACAATACAATAAACCCAACGATCAAACCCATTGCTAAAATTATAACAGGCTCTAAAAATTGAGTTAATGTCTTTAAGGTGCGGTCCACCTCCCTTTCGTATTCACCTGCTATACGCATAAGCGATTTCTCTAATGAACCTGTCTCTTCTCCTATAGCCATAATACTTATTATCGCTTCCGGGATGAGCTTCGAACTTTTAAAAGAATTGGATAAACTCAAACCACCACCTATCTGTTCCTTAAACCTTTGGACCTCGGATTTCAAAATTTGATTTTCTACAAGCGATGTAGATATATCTAAACAGGATATGATTGGTACGCCACTTGACCGCAGTAAAGAAAGTGTATGCATTAGACGACCAATCTCTGTTTTTAAAATAATCTGTCCAAGTATCGGTAGTTTAAGTTTAAATCTATCCCAAAATATTTTACCCTGCGGACTACGAGATATCTTTCGCAAAAAAAATATAAATATAAAAATTATGAGAAAAATAATCCACCAGTAACTACGTAAGAAACCCGATATATCAATTAATATCCTTGTAGGTAATGGTAAAATCTGCCCCATATCCTCAAACATAATAACAAGTCGTGGGATAACAAATACAATAAGGACAAATACCGTTAATACACCAACAATAAAGACAAAGAAGGGATAGGTTAGACTTGCACGTAGAGAATTTCTAAATTCTTCCCCCTTCTCAAGAAAATCTGCCAAACGCTTTAAAGCGTCATCTAAATCACCACTTGCTTCTCCTGAAAGTATCATTGAGGAATACAAATTGGAGAATAAATAAGGATGAGCAGCAAGACTTTCTGACAAAGATTTTCCATCTTTTATTCTGCCTATAATATCATTCAATATCATTTTTAAGTATTTATTGCTAGTTTGATTAGATATGATAATAAGCCCATTTATAATATTGACTCCTGACCCAATTAGACTTGATAGCTGACGAGTAAATAAGACTATATCTTTATTTGAAATCTTTTGCAATGGGAAGATACCCTGTTTCTCTAAAAGAGAAGTCTCAGGCTTGAGAGAGATTGGAAAATACCCCATCTTTGTAAGTTTACTTATAGCATCCTGCTGGGATTCTGCTTCTATATTTCCCTGGATGGTCTTGCGGGGTTGAGATTTTGCGATGTATGTGTATCTTGGCATTAAGCCTCGGGCAACTCTTCTTGTTGGGTTACACGAATGACCTCGGTAAAGGTCGTAAGACCTTTCAGGACTTTTTGTAACCCATCTTGGCGTAATGTGCGCATTCCTTGAGAGATAGCTTTCTGTTTTATCTGATGGCTTGATGCACGACTTAGAATTAACTCTCTAATAGGTTCGGTTATAGTTAGAATTTCATATATTCCTGTTCGGCCACGGTATCCAGTGAATCTACAATTTTCACACCCCTTCCCTTCGTAGAGCTCTACTTCCTTAGTGTCAAATTCTACATTTTTTAGTTGATCTAATATTTCCCTTTTTGATTTTAACGGTATTTTGCATTTGGGGCATATAAGTCTAACCAACCTCTGCGCTATAAGACACTCTAAAGAGGATGATGCGAGAAATGGTTCAATACCCATATCTAACAGTCGTGTCACTGCGCCTGCAGCATCATTTGTATGCAATGTAGAGAAGACTAAATGACCAGTTAATGCTGACCTTATGGCAATCTCGGCTGTTTCGTAGTCTCTTACTTCTCCCACCATCATTACATCCGGGTCATGTCTTAACATATGTCTTAGAGCGGTTGCAAAATTGAATCCAATTTGTGGAATGACCTGGATTTGACTTACCCCTCTTAATTGATATTCAATAGGGTCTTCAATAGTAATAATCTTTATTGCGCTAGAATTTATGCGCGCAAGACAAGCGTATAAAGTTGTGGATTTACCTGAACCTGTAGGCCCAGTTACAAATATAATTCCATGGGGTTTTTTAATTGCCTTCTCAATGGTCTTAAGGTCCTCTGGGAGAAGACCTAATTTTTCCAATTCTAAAAAGAACGTTGGGCTTAATATCCTTATTTGCACCGACTCTCCAAATGCTGTGGGTATTATAGATACTCGCAAGTCTAATTCTTGCTCACCAATTCTTATTTTTATCCTGCCGTCTTGAGGGAGTCGGTGCTCAGCGATATTTAACTGCGCCATAATTTTTATACGAGAGACAATCGCGAGATGAAAATACTTTATAGTCTCAGGTATATTTATATCGTAAAGTACGCCATCGATTCTAAATCTGGTGCGCAATTCATCCTGAAATGGCTCAATATGTATATCTGTTACCCTTTCTTTAATAGCCTCGGACAATATCTGATTTACAAATTTTATAATGGAGGCATCTTCTGCTAAAACCTCTAAGTCTTCAATCTTTTCTGCCTTCATTTTTAATTCTTCCAAAGGACTTTTTTGAGATATTATCCTTTCTATCGTCTCGGCGCCCACCCCATAATACCTACGAATCGCATCCAAAACCTCTATCTCACTTGCCAATACACCCTTCACTTCAAATCCCAAAAGCAATCTTATGTCATCCAAGACACGGATGTCTAAAGGGTCCGCCATAGCAATTATTAGGTTGTTATCCTTTAATTCTAACGGTACGATTTTGTAGTAACTAGCGAATTTTGCAGGAACCTTCTGAATAATTAAAGACTCTATATTTTTATCTTTCAATTTCACATAAGGAATATTTAGTTGGCGTGAGAGCGCGGAGAAAACTTTTTCTTCAGAGGCAAAACCCAGCTTAACCAAAGTTGTGCAGATAAAATCATTCGTCTTTTTTTGTTCTTTAAGCCCAATTTCTAATTGCTCAGGTGTAATCACGCCCTCTTCAATGAGTATCTGTCCGATTAGAATATTATTTCCTATCACCATAATATTTCCTAAGTTAGGCTTAAACCCTGAGTTATGATTACCATTGATATTGATTAAGTTTAATAATCTTTTATTTTGCCTAAATTATAATTTATTGGGGCTGAAAAGTAAAGTGGTTTTAGAAGTGGTTATTTTGTGTAGCAAATGTAAAATTTGAAAACTCTTTTATATTAAAAGGGTAGTCACTTTAAAAGGAAAAGATAAAAAGGGGATGTCTCTTATATTACCTCTTCCTTGGATAAACGGTTATGTTGATGTAGGCTTTGTTAGCAGCGCCATTGTTGTCTTTTACAGTTAGGCTAGCCCTGTAGTTCTTTATTGTCCTTGAGGAGTTTTGGTAGGTATGGGTTGGGTTAATCTCTTGAGAGTTGCTACCATCTCCAAAGTC
>VGKN01000121.1 GCA_016867055.1 Candidatus Omnitrophota bacterium | reverse complement strand
ATTCACAACCTTCTTTGGCAGGATATACGACATTGCCCAGGATTTCAAGGTGCGCACAGTCCTTAACTTTGCCGATGCCAATGCAGCCTACACACTCTTTCCTAACCCATTTACCCAATTAACTCCAGAACAACAAACCACTATAGGAGTCTTAAGCTACTTCTTATCTCCTGATGACCTCACTACCCCTACAGTAAAAGATGGTCTTAACTGGGATGCTACGCAGTTTACCACCTTCTTTGGCAGGATATACGACATTGCCCAGGATTTCAAGGTGCGCACAGTCCTTAACTTTGCCGATGCCAATGCAGCCTATGCACTCTTTCGTAACCCATTTACCCAATTAACTCCAGAGCAACAAACCACTATAGGAGTCTTAAGCTACTTCTTATGTCCTGATGACCTCACTACCCCTACAGTAAAAGATGGTCTTAACTGGGATGCAAAGAACTTTATAAAATTTTTTAGTAAACTTTATGACTTGGGTTATCATCCAAAGGTAGAGCAGGTTTTTAGGGCACTTGGTATTAGGGATATTAATGTATTCTTCTTGCTTTGGCGTAGTAATCCAGAAGGCGGTTTAGATGATAAGTTGCGAGGTGTGCTTAGTTATTATTTAGTAACACGCAATTGGACTGTAGATGAATTTGTAAACTATATTCTTGGACTTCTTGAAGCGGTTGAAGAACCGATAGAAATAAGCACAATTCCGTATACACCATTAGAGACTCCACCTCCGATAACGACGCCGAAAGTAAAATTACCCGAGGTGCCTAAACTGGTTACTGAAGCGGATAGAATTATACAAAGACAAAATCTATTATCAATTACCTTAGGCGTTGTTAGTCTGATTGATTTGGTAGTTAGTGTATTTATAGCCATCCTTAGTTTAGTATTTAAAGATAAACTAAACCGCCGTGGATTAGATTATAGAACTGGAATACTTATAGGAATATTAACATCTGCATTAGGTTTAGCTGGAACTATTTATGCGCAGAATCTCTATACACAGACTCTAATTACGCAAGCTCCAACACCCGCCGAGGTTGTTGTTACACCAATTATTCCTACTCCAACGCCTACACCTGTTGACATTTCAATAGAATTAGATAAGTTATTAGACTATTTAAATCATTCAGACCCAATCGTTAGACAGCAAGCTTCTGAGGCGATAGCAAAGTTGGCATACGATAATCCTGAAGAGGCAACCAAAATTATTTACAGATTAGAGGAATGGTCTTTTGAGATTTTAGCTACTCCCGATAAAGCATTGAAGAGTTGTCCAGATGTATTGGATACTATAGTTAAGATTGGAACTTATATATATTCTGATAAAGAGCTGGATAAACAAATTACAACTGAAGCTTTTATGAAACTATTAGAGTTCTTTGACACCGAAGATGAACAGCTTGCTGGGTTTACTAGAGATGCTATCCTTAATTTTGCAAGTAGAATTAATAAGCCTGAAGTATTGAGTAAGACGGTTAAGATAGATATTTTAAGAGGAGACCTTGAAAAATCAGATACTGGTCTTAGGGCAATATATAATCTTTTAGCAACAAGAAAAGATGATAGAGTAAAAGAAATAATCTTGAATATGTTAGAAAGACTACCCACAAGGGCACCGATATTTGATCCTGCCCATACAGGAGGCCTGTGGTTTAGGTATCTTTTTGAAGCCCTTATGCCAATGATATCTGAAGGTAGAAATAAACTATTAAGCGATATCGCTGCAAGGACATTAGTAGATTTGACAGTCGCTCAGATTAAGTCTACAGCAACCCGTGGTTTTTCAGAGGGAGATATTTACCTTGTTACAGATGGCTATCTTATTGATACAGGTCTAGGAGGTGGGATTAATGACTATAAAAATTTCTTTGCACCCATTACTGAAGAAATTGACAAAGCAAGGTCTAATGAAGATCTATTTATGGAACTTAGGCTTCTCTGGGTGCTTGAACAATTAGGTTTAAAGGTAATTATAGGTGGAATAGAACGAAGGGATAATTATGGTAATATAATTAGCGAGGATCAGGCAGGAGCTTTGTTGGTTAAATATTTAAGTAAAAATTATCCAACTGATTCCAGAGATTTTTCTGTTACCAATGTTGTTGTGCACAGGACAATTATTGCAATAGCCGGAGGGAGATTACAGAGATTTGTTGAGATATCCCAGAATATCCCTGGTATGGTAGAAAGGAAAAAAGAGTATGAAGGATTGACCACTCCAATGCAAGATTCACTTTTAATCCTTGAGCGTGCATATGAGTCAGAAGATATGGTTACCCATAACTTAGCGATGGTTTCTATGTTAGATTTATTAACAAATGATTTTACTTGCCCGAAAGAAGTTTATGAGCCACTGATTAGATTTTTGGCAGATAGAGCTAATACTGGAGATGATGATGCTAGTAGGTTATTAACTGCTGTCATAACCGATGCAGATATAGGGTTTGAAACCATTGAGTCTGTTTGGGCAGGCCACGGCATAGTTGTTGGAGCTAATTCTGGTTTGCAACCAACAGATACTTATGTGAGAAGATTTACAAATACTAATGTTGATGAGAAATTAAGAATTCAATATGTCAAAATGTCCTCAGGTATTATTAATTATGTTGTACTGCATAATCTACTGGAGATAAAGAAAGAGCTTTTAACGCAAGGAGATATTACTAATGCCCACGATAGCTTAGAGGTTTTACTTAATATCAGAAAAGTTTTGTTGGAAAATCAAGATGATCCGAGTGTAGTAGGACTAGTTGGTTTAATAGACGAAACAATCTTAGCTTTGGTTAAGACAGTTTATATTGCAGCACCTGATCGCAGGGTGGAATTATCGCTTTCTGATTCTCAGGTGGATGTATTTATAAGAAGTTTGGTTAAAGGTAGTGATAGTTATAATATTAAATTAATAAAGGAGATTCTCCATAGCAGGGCAGTTTCATCTGATGTGCTAAACATAGTGAGAGAATATAGCTTTAGGATTATATCTGGCGGAGCCCTTAAAGAGGCAGAAGAGGCAAGCGAGCTTTTACGAGAGCTAATGGCGTTGGATATTAATACTATAAATACTGTAGATTGGGTCATTGCTCAAATAAAACAAGATAATCCAAACATAACCGCTCTCTTAGGAATCCTTATAGATATACACCAGATAAAAGGAATTCCAAAGGATAGAATAGCTGAGATAGTTTCTGTTTCAAACAATGTTTTAGAAACCAGAGGTAGCGACATAGCAGTTATTATTAGCATATCCCACCTTATCAGTCTTATAGTAACACAAGAGCATATTACGCCTGCTACAAATATTGATACAAAGATATTTGATATTCTAACCACCCTCCTTGTAAAAGGAAATATGCAGGTTAAAAAAGAAGCTAAAGATTCAATAATCATTCTGCTTGAAGAAAGAACAGATATAAGTGCCCAGACACAGAAGTTGCTAACTTTATTAGATACTATAAAACAAGATAATTTACAGGCTTTAACAGCAATAATTGGTACTCTTGCAGAGCTTAATCAGGTTAATCCTCTAAACCAACAAATGGTCGAAAGTTTATTAAACCGTCTATGGCCATTATTCAATCTGGGTGAGGTAACACTAACTCAGTCTACTCAATCGCTCATTTTATCGTTGCTTAAATCTAACAAGATAAACGATACGCAATACACAGAACAATTGCGTATCATAGCTGATTTTTTAAAGTTAAATGTTGATAAAACTCTCTATATCCCAATCGCCGATAGATTAATCAAAATTATATATGAACTTGATCAGTCTCGTCCAATACCTCAAGGTTCAACAGAAATTCTTTATAACGCTATATTAGGCTATCTACCAAATGAGGGCGTGGACGGTGGACTTATTCAGAGCGTACTTCTAAGCTTGCTTTTATCTAAGAATAATACGATGCAGAGTATTTTATCAGGTTTAGACAACCTCAACCCTTATTTAAAAAATAATAGGACAGCTCCATTTGCCCTTCAGTTAATACGAAATGTTCTTGTAAGCGAACTACCAGCAGGCATAGATAGGCAAGGGTTGCTTAATGAATTATTAAAATTAGATACCCTTAATCCTGAGCAACTTTTTAAGGATATTGAGATTTGGAATCTTCAAACAACTCTCGAGCTCTTAAGGATTAAAGTAGTTGTAATTAGTCAACTTAATATACCCACCTATGATAAACAGACTATGTATCAAACTACTATTAATTATATATTGGCATTAGGAAGGATATATAGCTTACCAAGAGAAAGCCAGCTGATAGCAGAAACTTTGTATAATATCGCAGTTTCTCCAGATACATCACAAATTACTGAAAGGGTTATTATTGATACAATATTTAATCTTATGGAAGAAGAATTTAAAAAAGAAGAGACAGCAAGAGACTTTATTTATGCTGGTATGCTCGCAAGATTGGCAGGCAGGATAATTGGGACGAGCAGAAATGATTATAATACAGAAGTAAATCAGTTAATGATCTGGCTTAGCAATTCCATTAAGAAGGGAATAATAGATACTGATTATATATGGTTTAGCTCAGGATTTATTGAGGGTCTTGGTGAAGCTGGCAGAAATATATATGTTGATAGAGATGTTATTGTAGATTTGCTTTCAGGATTGTTTGATATATGGGATTTAAGAGTAAATATCGTATTCTTTAATTCATTGATGACAGCTATGAAAAGGATAGGTATGGATTCTGCAACAGATATTCATACCTATCAGCATATTATATACAAGCATCTGCAAGAGTATCTAAAGAATGAGAATCGTCCTATTCAGGGCAGGGTTATGATATCTGAGGCAATTATGAATATAGCTATTGAGAAGAATATAGACATTACACCCGAGTTAAGGGATTTGATTTTCAATGTAGCAAAAGACTACTTAGACATTGTAACAGAGAATCCCCCCGTTGAAGCTGAAGATGTATTGTCAAATGAGGACATCTCGTTCAGGGCAATATGGACCTTGGGCGCTCTCGGCTTACATAAAAACACACCGGATGAATATATATCACCAGTTGAGGAGTCAATGCGGGTAAAATGCCTAAATATTTTAAGAGCCTATCTTTCTAACAATAAAAACTTTACTCTTGTAAGGGCAGAAGCTGCCTTTATGATAGGAGAGATTGCCTTTAATGGATATATGCCTCGCGATATAATCTTACCAATTTTTAATGAGTTAAATCGTTATAAGTCTGATGAAAAAGAGGATATTTATGTAAGGAGTATGAGCATACTCTCCTGGCTTAAAATTACTACGGGCCCAGATCTCATGGGGGAAAATGCTCCATGTACACAATCAGATATAACCGATATGAAACAAGCTTATGAGAGATTATTTACTCTTATAAAGGCTGATATACAAAACTT
>VGKN01000120.1 GCA_016867055.1 Candidatus Omnitrophota bacterium | reverse complement strand
TCTAAAGGATTATATAATCTTACCAAGTTTTGAGGAAGTGAAAGAAAATAAAACCAAATTCCTTGAGGCATTCAAGATATTTTATGAGGAAAATGACCCCATAAGAGGAAAGGTACTTGTCCAGAAACATTCTAATTTATTTGTCATACAAAACCCACCTGCAAGGCCTTTAACACGTCAAGAACTCGACCTTATCTACGCGCTTCCTTTTACAAGGAGACACCATCCCTCTTATGAGAAATCAGGTGGTGTTAAGGCTCTGGAAACGGTTAAATTTTCAATAACCAGCCATAGGGGTTGTCTTGCAAACTGTTCCTTCTGCTCAATAGCTATACACCAGGGAAGAATTATCCAATCGCGAAGCCCTGAATCTATTATAGAAGAATCTAAAAAGCTATCTCAGGATAAAGATTTTAAGGGCGTAATAACTGATATAGGTGGTCCTACTGCAAATATGTATATGGCAAACTGTAAGATACAGAGTAGATTTGGAAATTGTAAGGATAGAGACTGCCTTCTGCCCAGTATATGTGAAAATCTTAAATTGGGTGATAAAGAGACTATTGAACTTTTAAGGAGGGTACGTTCTTTGGCTGGCATAAAACATGTGTTTGTATCCACAGGTGTCAGATATGATTTATGCCTAGTTGATAAAGATTTAGGCTATTTAAAGGAAATCTGTAAGCACCACGTAAGCGGTCAACTAAAGGTTGCACCAGAACATATAGTGGATAGCATCTTACGTATTATGAATAAGCCTGCTTTTAAGGTTTATAAGAAATTTATAAAGGCATATAACAGTATAAATAAATCGCTGAATAAAAAACAATACCTTGTGCAGTATTTTATTACATCTCATCCGGGCTGTACTTTAGGGGATATGTTTAAACTTGCGTTATATATAAAGAGTTTAGGATATTATCTTGAGCAAATACAAGATTTTACGCCTACGCCAATGACGCTCTCAAGTTGTATGTACTATACCGCTAAGAACCCTTTTACTCTCAAGAATATATACATCCCATCTTCCAACGAAGAACGTCGGATGCAAAGAGCCCTTATACAGTTTAAAAATCCAAAAAATTATAAATATGTCAAAAAGGCACTTAAGATTCTGGGAAAGAAGAATTTATTTGAAAGGTCATAGATTATAAACTATGAATTATATTCTTCTTCATCGTTTTCGTATCTTGGAAATTGCTGTTGGTCTATATCTTCCCCTTGTTCCAATACCTCATCCTTAACTATATCCTCAGGAGATTCTTCTTCTAAAAGTTCTTTCTCTTCTTCCTCCTCCGGTTCCTCCATCACAAGTTGCATACTGGGATGGATATAGGTAAAACTTTTTTTCTCTTCGCGAGTTATAAACTGAATCCCAACATTATAAACACCAGCCTTTTTAGCCACCACCCTTACCACCTTACCGATAATACCATTCTGATAGATAAAACACCTTTTCTCTATATCCTTACAGATGCTCAATGTATCTCTATCAAAAGTAAGCCAAAGAATATCATTTTTATTTACCCGCTGTTTTATATTGCAAAGTAGCCCTGCTGGGCTAATATTTGAGACATAACCCTTAAGTAACATAGAGATAGTTTTTTTCTTGCACACCTTAAAAGAAAAGGGTGCGACAAAATCTAACCTTAAAAACTTACGACGTTCTGGACCGTTATACTTCTTTTTCATTACCTTTATTTATAAAAAATTAAAATATGTCCCTAATTTTTTATCTACTTTAGTCTTCAATGGTATCATTGGGTTTCTTAGGATTTGTGTCATAAAGATATTTTTTTAAAAAGTGTGGATAAGACCCAAAAACCAAATGGCAACCCAAAAAGGATACACAAGTTAAAAACCAAAATACTTAGCCATGGTGAAAAATTTTTCATTTTCTCAAATAAAAAATAGCTTAAAAAAAATCCTATTTCAAATAGAAAAATAAGAATTGAGATTCTGAAACCAAACTTTATTGGCTCTGGAATATGCGGTATAATACGCTTACTTGAAGAAGACCAACGGTCTTTTAATAAAAGAAAGTAATATAAGCCTGTGGGTACACTAAATATACTAATAATTAAGATCAAAACTCTATATGTTTCGTCTCCCATTTTTTCTATCTTTCACATAATGATATGATTTTCCACTTTATTTTACTTTATTTACCTTGCATTTCATAATGTCCTGCCATTTATAGCGGTGATGGAGGCTGTAGCCGATAATTTTTTCCCAAAGCCTCATCCTTTAGGAGGAGGTGCGGGGTTTATTTTTCCTCTTTTGTAATCGGCTTTTTATGAAGCAACTTATAACTGTCATCAGTTGTGCGAAAAATTGGCATATTTGCTTCGGTTGCCACATAGATGACATTGGGATTTTGATTTAAGGTATTTATCCAGAGATAGTGTAGATATTGTTCTGTTAGACTCTGATTAATTATCGCCTGTGCATCGCGGATACCACCTGCCTCAACGCGTTTTCTCTCTGCCTCAAGTTGTTCCTTTTGCAAGATAAATTTCATCCTCTCCGCTTCCTGCTCTGCCTTTAATTTCTGCTCTATTGCCTGGCTTATTGTTGGAGGAAGGGTAATAGCCCTTAATAGGATACGCTCTATAATTATACCCCTTTCAGCAACAAGGGTTTTTAGCGAGTCATATATTGCCTGCGCAAGCACTTCTCTTTCGGAGGTATATAATGCCTTTGCCTCATGACCTACTGTAACACCCCTGGCAGCAGCGCGAAACTGAGGCGTAAGAACAATATCCTTATATCCATAACCAATTGTCTTATATACCTGTACTGCCTTAGCAGGGTCAAGCCTGTATAGAACAGAAATATCCAAAGAAATATTTAATCCTTCCTTAGAAGGGACATTCATTATCTCCATATCCTCTTGTGTTCTTATAGATATATTCACTACTCTGGCTAAGGGGTTAACAAAATTTATGCCGCTATTTAAAGGGTTTGGCGAAACCTGACCAAAGAAGTCCACCACCCCTACATAGCCTGCAGGGACCACCCTTATCATACTAAAGAGGATACCAAGCACTAAACCTATCAGCGTAGTAACAATTATGGGCTTTATAGAACCGGTTTTACTTACCAAGGTAAAGACAACTCCAATAATAAAACCAAAAACTAAAATAATCAAAATACCCATTATAACCACCTCCTGTTTTTCTTCTTGTAATCCCTCAAGAATTTCCAGATGCTCAAAAATAAAACTCCTAAAAATGCAGCAGATAAGATTCTATTAAGTTTAATTTTGTCTCTTATCATAACATAGGAAAGTCCTATTAAGAAGCCGATAACTGTAAGTAATAATATGATGAACATAATTATTAGTAATGTGGATAGTAATACGTAAGTGGAGCCCGCTCCCGAGCAGAAAAAGCAATATAGCATTCATCCCTTGGGCTATCCCTCGTCTATGCTCGGGATGGTGAGCGTAGACGAACCAAAGCCCGGGGATTTCTGCGAGGGATTAAAATCTCTTATTACGCGTTACGCATTACCCTTTACGAGTTGCTAAATTATTTATATATTGTCTGCGACCTGTTTGAGCCAACCGAGATGATATTAATCTCAGCGCCTACAAGGTCCGAAAGACCCTTAAGATAATCCTTGGCTTCGGAAGGAAGTTTCTTGTACTCTTTTATATTAGCGGTGTCTTTAAACCACCCCTTAAAAGTTTTATAGACGGGTTTGCATTTATTCAATAATTCTATATTTGCTGGAAAATTCTTGAAAAATTTTCCTTTGTACTCATAACCTATGCATACCTTTATATCTCTTAAATCATCCAGAACATCCAATTTCATAACTGCAATTTCATCCAAACCATTTACCAAAACAGAATGTTTCACAATAATCACATCAAACCAGCCACATTTTCGCGGTCTTCCTGTAGTTGCACCAAATTCCCTCCCGCGATCTCTAATCTTATTCATAAGAGCTTTTGGGAGCTGGGTAGGAAATGGTCCCTCACCGACTCGCGTGGTATATGCCTTCACTACCCCTATTATCCTATCTATCCTTGTCGGGCTAATCCCTGTTCCTGTACAGGCACCACCTGCTGTTGCGTTTGAACTTGTTACATAGGGATATGTTCCAAAGTCTATATCCAGAAGCGTCCCCTGAGCCCCTTCAAAGAGCAGGCTCTTTCCACTTGATATTGCGGAATTTAAAATCCTTGGAGTATCTGATACATATTTAGAAATCTGATTTCTAAAATCAATATATTGTTTAAAGATACTATTAAAAGATACACCCTTCGTCTTATATAACCTCTTAAAAAGTTTATTTTTTTCATTTATATTAAATTTGAGTTTTTCCTTAAAAACATCTGTGTCCAATAAATCAGCAAGTCTTATCCCACAGCGGGCTATTTTATCCACATAGCACGGACCTATGCCACGACCTGTTGTGCCTATGCGAAATGAACCTTTGGATTCCTTGATTCTGTCAAGGATTTTATGATAAGGAAATATCAGATGCGCTTGATCGCTTATTAAAAGATTACTATCTACCTCAATCCCCTTTAGACGTAATGTATCAATCTCCTCCAAAAGCGCCTGCGGGTCTAAGACAACGCCATTGCCAATGATGCATTTCTTTCCCCTATGGAGTATTCCGGATGGAATGAGATGCAGTATAATTTCCTCATCTGAAACAACCACCGTATGACCAGCGTTATTTCCTCCCTGATATCTCACTATATAATCTGCATCCTGTGCTAAAATATCTATGAGTTTGCCTTTCCCCTCATCCCCCCATTGAGCACCTACAACAATAATATTAGCCATTAATCCATTCCTGCTTTTTTATATTCGTTTAACTTTTCCTTTGCCCTCTTCGTCCAAGGGTCATCAGGGTTACCAAGATCAGCGCGTTTTTTCCAGTAGGGTAAGGCCTCAGAAAGTTTGGCTTGCTTTTCATATAGAAGGGCAAGGTTTGAATAACCAGCCGCATAGTTTGGGTCAAGCTCTATTGCCTTTTTATACTCCTCGGCTGCTTTTTCCAACAGACCCCTTTCCTCATATATGATACCAAGGTCATTATGCGGTGTCGGATATTTTGGGTCAAGCTTTATGGCTTGCTGGTAAAGTTTTATAGCCTTATCTATTTTATCATCCATTATTAAGCAATTATAGGCTTTATCCCTCAGCTCACATGCCTTTTCTCTCAAGACTGCCTCTTTCTTGGGTTTGCCTATTAACGCCTCTTTTTCCCTTAATAAACCTGCAAGCCTCTTTTCATTCTCTTGAATTATCTCTCTTAATTCCTCTTCTTTTTTAGAGAGTTCTTCTAATTTATCTATATCCTTTTTAAGGGAATTTATGGGGGGATATGTTTTGACTATATCTTTTTCTTCGTTAAATTTTTTTTTTAAGATAGGTTTGTCTTCTGAATTT
>VGKN01000119.1 GCA_016867055.1 Candidatus Omnitrophota bacterium | reverse complement strand
GAGGCTTTAAGGGATATAGCAAGGAAGGAAGGGAAAGACGAGAAAGAACTGATAAATAAGGATAGGTATTACCTATTGAGATATAATGCCCAGATTATACTCGAACATTATAAAAACGTAAAGCGTTATGCTATGCCGCTTAATACCGCAACTCTACTAATGAGAGATAATAAACTAAAAGCCCGATTTGAGAGAGAAACATTAAAGACTGCATCAGCGGCTATTCGCCTTTTAAAAAAGAAATCTCTCAATGCCAAGCAAGAGGCGAAGCTTAAAGGGTATCTTGCAAGGCTTAGGGAATTAAGGGATTCTGAGGCAGGAAGAGAGGAGTTGTTTGAAAATGTCCTGTCGCAATTGGAGGCAAAAGACGTTCTTTTACTAAAAATCAGAGGGATAATGAGCCTGCCACTAGATGAAAGGGTAACCTTGATAGTCAATGAATCGTCTACCCAGCCCTATTCTGCTCAGCTTATAAAGAGCTTCTTGAATTCTGGGAGGAAAAATATAGTTGTCCTTAAAGAGGATTCTTTAAATAAAAAAGAAATTATCTCAGGCAGCAAGGCGGTTATTGTTGTCGGAGATATAACTCCATTTGCCGATGTCCTATCAGAAAAAGTTGAAGGGCAAGAAAGAATATCTATAGAGCCAACCGCCGATAATTTAACTATTTTATCACAGCCAAATACATGGAAGATTCCCTCTTCGGTAGGTGATATTTTAGAACCGCTTGAGCTTACCTGGAAGGACACCTACCTTGACTTAGGAGGACCCGGCTCATCAAGCGTTGTAGCGGCAAGCCGGGTAGGAAGGGTTATCCATATTGCTATGTCTGAAGAGAGTATCCCTATTGTTAGGGGGGTAGCGGATAGCACAGCATTTTTAGCGAGCGATGCCCACAGTTTTCCGCTTGAAGGCCCAGAGCATTTTGCTATGTTTGAAAGAGAGTATCATAGAGTAGCAATTTTACAATACAACAGCCAAGGATTACAGCTTCCGGATGATACTGTTACCAAGCTAAGCGCCATAGACATATTTAGCCAGTTAGGCGCTAAAGCAAATGTTGATGTCATAATAGCCGAGATGCTTCGCGTTACACAAGTCAACGGCCTGCTCCATATTAAATATGATTCTCCAGAAAGAGCCAAGGAATTTGAGGCTAATTTTATAAGGGTGGCAGAGAATAATGGCATAAGGGTTGAGGTAAAGGAACATACAAAGATAGGAGGGGTTGTATTCCGTATAGTTGAAAAGAAGGGTAGAAAAATCAGCCTTGGTGAAACCTTTGTTAGAGGTCTAAGAGATAAATTTCAGAGAACAAGGGATGTACTTAATCAATTAAGGCGATTTCCCAACACTAACCTGATGCGTGTTCCAGAACCAGTCAAGAATTTTATTCTTAACTTACTAAGACCTTTTATAATCTCTCTGGCGAGACGACAGGGTGAATCTCAAGGTATAACCTTACCAACAGCTCTATCAGAAGTTGCCCCAGCCGCCCAAACCACCGCGCCGCCCGCCGCTACGTCAGCCCCAACCAGCGCATCGCTATCCTCTAAGTTAAAATTACTATTAACATATCAATCAGTCGATTTTGGTATTGTTATGTTTGGAGTGTTTGGCGTAAGCGTGCTAAGTAGACTTATAAGTGGTCATGGCTTTGATGAGGAGCTAATTTTATTTACAAGTATAGCACTTGCAACCACATTGACAATTTCAAAACTTCTTACAAAGCTAAGTTGGTTTAAAGACTTATTCCGGTCTACCGGATGGACCTCCGGTGTCTTCAGTTTAGAAGATATCGTTATGTATTGGCTCAGTGCATTAAGTGGTTATGGCTTATGGCTCTTGTTAGGGAGGTCCTATGTATCAGAGATATTTATTGCTGTTATAGGCTTATCTTCTATTCTCTTAGGGCAGTATTTACGTATTCGTGCACGTAGGATGCCGCTAGCCCCAGCTGCCGCGCCAGCCACCAAGCCAGTCATAAAACCACAGCCCTTTAGCCTCGGCCAGCATGCCCAGGCTTTTGGGGTTAGTATAGCGGTAGTAGCAATGCTATTTATACCTGCACTGCTTACACTAACAGGTATTGAAACAGGCATTGAACCTATCTGGTTCAATGTAATAGGAATACTCGTGGCATTAGTCTGGGCTGTCCCGATAGGTTTTAGCGGAGTATTAGGCTGGCTCACAGGTCAATTTGCTCCAAAACAGATTACTATTGACCCCGCTCTAAAATCCAAGCTTGAAGAATGGGCAAAGGGCCATGGAGCGATGATTAATTGGACGAGAAAGCCAAGGGCAGGTTGGTTGGCTGAAACATATTTTATCTATCATGGGTATCCTCTAAGCGTGTGCTTTGCTCCTTGGCTTGTGGCTAAGTCAGAGTCTAAGTTATTCACTTGGCTACGCTTACTCCTGCTTCCTATCGTCTTGCTCCATGAAGATGCCAGACTTAACCGCTACGCAACCCCCTTAATTTTTCTTATCAAGCCCTTTATTACCTTTTCTGCCTTATTTAGGAGGTTATCCCTAACATCACCAGCCCTCTCTGAACGAGCCACAATACTTGAAATAGTCCACAAAGAGATATTGCGCGCTAACGATGTGTTTAAATCTAAAGAGGAACTATCTCGCGGTGATTGGATATCTACAGCCAATGATATTCTAGAAGCATCAAGTATTAACTTGACACTAACTCAGGCAGTTAAATACGCCTTGTTACATTATCATGAGACCTTGGGAGTATTAAAAAAGTACCCTCCTAGGCTAAGCCAAATCAAGGCCTATTCTATGACGCTTAGAGTTAGAGTGTTAATTGGATTAGTTCTTTCTTTGATTGGTTTGGGAGTAGCTTTGAATTTTGGTTTTCTTTATCTTAATATTGGAGAATGGACAACTCTTAATATAATAAAGGTAATGGCAGCTATCATTATACCCACAATTGGTTGTTTAGGTATTATTCAGCTCATAGAGGTGATAAGGGTTATAAAAACCTATCTAAGGAAAGCAGGTGGCTACGCCATTTGTCGGGATGCTCTACATCCCTTAGTTCAACCAAGGATAGTTCTAAATTTGTTTGAGCTTTTTAGGCGTGAACCCAAACATGTGAAATTTTCTGCATTTCATGAGGGACTTCATATTAAAGCCGGTAGTCCAGATAGCGGAGTTCAAGTAGAAAATGAACATACTCTTACAAATGCAGCAGATATGTTGCTTTGGGGTAATGCGAAGCCAGCAGAGGTTTTACAAGCCTTTATGGAGAGCTCTGAGGTCAGGAGATATCTCTTTCATTCTGCTCGATTGAGAGAGGCGTTAGAACCGTTGCTTTCTGAACTTGTGGACGGAATCCAGACAAATATCAATGATGAGAAAGCGGTTGAATTAGCCACACAGAGTTCAAGCGAGATTTTGAGATTAATACAAACACTACCAGCCAAAGGGGATTTAGCGCTTAGCACGTTAACACACGAACTGGGACGCGATGAAGAGGCAAAAGCCCAGGCTGTCTTGGAACATACCTTCTTAATGGAAGTTAAGGGGTTTTCGTGGGCATTATTGGGTTCAATCGCATATGCTAGAGCAGGAGATAGTATGTTTGCTGCGCTTCGCACTCTGGTTCATTTATCACGCGGAGTAGAACCTAAAGAGGCAATTGAGAAGGCATTGCAAGAGGCTTTCCTAATTATGGATATTGCCCGCAGGCAATCAGAGGGTCTTTCTCAAGATGCCAAGGAGACATATCTGAAGATGGTAAAAGCTGGCTATCTTACTTTAGCTACAAATTATTGCTTAGACCAACAGTTCCGCGAATTCGGAAAACATCTTGCAGCTCAAGCCCAGCCAACAACGCTAGCCCCAGTCGACCTCCATCCCAAGGAAACACCTTCTTTAGTAGGTGCAGCCTTGACAGCCATACCTCTAAGTATAGGGGTTATTTTAACTGGCTGGTCAGTGATTATTGTTCTTCTTCCCTTTGTGCTTTATGGATTAGCTAATCTCTACTACTTTGCCTTAGCAAGGAGTGGGATTGGCCATAAATTTACAGCCCAAGAGATTGAGCAATTAAAAGCCATAAATGACCGCATCCAGATTTCCACCACATCTCCTCACCCAGACTCCTTCCGCAAACTCCTTCAGATGAGAAAACAAGGTATAAAATTAGCCTCTGCCAATAGGGAAGATAATAAAATATCCCTTCATCCAGGGGTAGCATATGCATTACTTTATGGCAATCGCTTCACCAAATCCATTGCCTTAGCCTATCTTGCCCATGAGCAAAGAGAGATTCGCACAGGTCGCGAATCCCTCTCTATCCTTGCAGAATTCAGTCTAAATCCCATTCGGTTATTTCTTATTGGCCCTGCAAGCCTTGTAAATCTGCCAAAGGAAATATTGAAGGGGTTTATCAGACTAGCTAAACCACAAGCCCAAGCCACCGCGCCGACCGCCGCTCCTACTGAAACAGAAGTTAGAGACCGTCAGATTACAAGCGCTCGATTCGTGGCTATTTTTGACCTACACGGTACATTGCTTCAATCCACCTGGAAGGATGAATATGCCCTGGCTTATTCGAGACTTAAAGGAAAGACCGTTATTGATGAGGAGGCAAGGGCATGGGTTGAGGCTTTGGCGCTAAAGAGTAGGCATGTTGACATTATTAAATGTCTCAGCGAGGCAACTGGGAAGAGTGAAGCCGAAGCAGAGAGATGGTTTAAGTGGGCCCGTAATTATGTAAGAAGTACTGTTCCTGAGGCCATGCCAGGGGCGTTAGATGTTATTAGAGCACTTTATCAAAAAGGAGTGCCCATTGTGATTATGAGCGGCTCAGACCATGCCCAGATTATTAATCAACTCCAAGAAAGAGGATTTATGGAGTTTATTTCTCCAGAGATGGTAGTAGGCAGAGATGATGTTTTGATTGCAACTCCGCACCTTAAGGATGAAGCACGTGTAAGGGATTTAGCCATTAGGAGTCGACGCGATGACTTCCCGGGACATACCTTTTTGTATTTTTCTGATTGGATAGAGGGAATGGAAACAGCAAAAAAATCAGGCGAGGCAATAATCTTTGGGTTGCCGCAAGGCGCTGGTCAAGAAAGAGAGCTTAATCAGCAGGCATTAGAGCAGGCAGGAGCGAATGTTATTCTTGATGGTTGGAAAGATTGGCAGAGGGTTTTAGATAGTCTGAATATATCAGAGGCAGTACAACGAGAGGAAATAATTATTCCTGTTTCTGAAGAAAGGGCAAGGGAGTTGCCAGTGGTCTTACCTGCCCAGAGAAAAGGGGGGTTGACCCTTTATATTAAGGTTGATGATGATTTAGAAACCCTGACCTATTATGAGGTTTTGGATGATTCAAGGGTATTCCGTGCTGATGGTTCGGTTGATTATAAGGAGTTGGAAAAGCATCCGCTTGCTACCTTCCCCAGTTCCCATCTTCTTTCTCCAGA
>VGKN01000118.1 GCA_016867055.1 Candidatus Omnitrophota bacterium | reverse complement strand
TTCCCAAAAACTTATACCAAAAGCCAGGGGACAAGGTTTAGCGGCTGCCTGCGAAATTATGATAGGTATCCCTGCGATTAGGAACTTGATAAGAGAAGGGAATATTCCTCAAATGCGAACTGTGATTGAAACGGGAGCAAAGTATGGAATGCAATCTATGGACCAAGCCTTGATTAAACTGTATCAGGACGATGTTATATCTAAAGAAGAGTTGTTATATAATCTTAGGGAGAAAAATAGAGAGGATATTGAAGAAATTTTATATTAAAAATCCTACAAAAAATTGGAGACTAAATGGAAGCTATAGGAATAATCCCGGCAAGGTTTGCATCAACACGCTTTGAAGGAAAACTGATAAAGCCACTTTTAGGAAAGCCTGTTATCCAGCATGTCTGGGAAAATGCGATGAAGTCAACCACTCTGGATGACCTGATAATAGCCTGTGATGATGAGAGGATATTTAATATAGCTAAAGATTTTGGAGCAAAGGTAACCCTGACAGCGAAGGAACATTTATCAGGCACGGACCGGATAACAGAGATAGCAAACCCGATAGAGGTAAAGGTGGTAGTAAATATACAGGCAGATGAACCTTTTATACAACCCTCAATGATTGATGAGGTTACCTCCGCACTATTACAGGAGCCAAAGTTAAATATGACAACTCTTAGAAAACGAATAACAACCCCAGAAGAAGCTTCTGACCCGAATGTAGTAAAGGTAATTGTGGATAAGAATGAATTTGCAATATATTTCTCAAGGTCAATGATTCCCTGTCCAAAGGAATATTCTATGAAAGGTCAAACTATAAGTAAAGAGTTTCTGAAACACAATGCCTATTTCAAACATATAGGTTTATATGCCTATACCAAGGATTTTATATTTACATTTAAGAATCTCCCGCAGGGTAATTTAGAAAAACTTGAAGGACTTGAGCAGTTGAGAGCCATTGAAAATGGGTATAGAGTTAAGGTTTTTGAAACAAGATATGAAACTATAGGCATTGATACCCCTGAGGATTTAAAGAGGGCGGAGGAGTTTTTACTCAGGAGCGAGAAGGAAGTAAAATAATTATGTCCAAACTCAAATACATATTCGCAACAGATGCTGTAATATCAAGTCTTGAAAAATGTATAGCAAGTGACACAAGTGAAGAGATTCAAAAAAGGACATCATGTCATATAAAACTGTAAGGGTAAATGGTATATCTATTGGGAATAATCATCCATTTGTTTTAATCGCAGGACCCTGTGTAATAGAAAGTAAAAACTCTTGCCTTGAACATGCAAAACTTCTGAAGGAGATTACCGCAGAGTTGGATGTACCCCTTATCTTTAAATCAAGCTTTGATAAGGCAAACAGGCTCTCTATAAACTCTTTTAGAGGGCCTGGTTTAAAGAAGGGTCTTAGGATATTAGGTTTGGTAAAGGAAAGGTTTGATGTTCCGATATTAAGCGATGTCCACTGTGTAAGTCAGATAAGATATGTAAAAGAGGTTTTAGATATAATTCAGGTGCCTGCCCTACTTTCAAGGCAGACGGACTTGCTAGTGGAGGTTGCCTTGACAAAAAAGGTAATAAATGTAAAAAAGGGGCAATTCCTTGCTCCTTGGGATGTGAAAAATATAATCAAGAAGATAGAATCAACAGGAAATAAAAACATACTCATTACCGAGCGCGGCAGTTGTTTTGGTTATAACAATCTTGTAAGTGACCTAAGGGCTCTTCCAATAATGAAAGACCTTGGCTATCCGATTATATACGATGCCACGCACAGCGTACAGGTGCCAGCTGGCCTAGGGACTTCTTCGGGTGGCGAGCGTCAGTTTGTGGCGGGTCTTTCAAGGGCGGCTATTTCAATGGGCTGTGATGGTATTTTTTTGGAGGTTCATATAAACCCTGATAAGGCATTGTGCGATGGGCCTAATATGATAGATTTGAGTCAACTTAAGAAACTTTTGATACAACTTAAAAAGATAGATTCTATTATAAAAGGTTATTAAAGTAAGAAATGGTTAAAAAAAGGGCTAAAGAGGTTTTAAGAATTGAGGCAGATGCTATTAAATCTCTTATGGGGAGGATAGATAAAGAATTTGAACAGGCGGTTGAGATGTTATGTAACTGCCGTAGCAGGATAGTTGTAACCGGTATGGGAAAGCCCGGCATTATCGCCCAGAAGATATCTGCCACGTTATCCTCTACGGGAACGCCCAGCCTTTGGATTCATCCTGCAGAGGCAATTCATGGAGATTTAGGAAGGGTTACAAAAGAGGATATTGTTATAGCCATTTCAAACAGCGGAGAAACCGAGGAGATTACGAAACTTCTTCCGACCATAAAGAAGATAGGCGCTAAACTCATTTCATTTACAGGGAATGCAAGATCAACGCTTGCTAAATTTAGTGATTTTGTTCTGGATGTATCTGTAAAGGAAGAGGCCTGTCCTTTAGGGCTTGCTCCGACAGCAAGCACTACAGCAACCCTTGCGATGGGCGATGCATTGGCTTTGGCGGTGGCAGAGAAAAAGGGATTCAAGATTGAAGATTTCGCCTTTTTTCATCCTGGCGGAAGTCTTGGTAAGAGACTCCTGTTAAGGGTGGAGGATATAATGAGAAAGGGGAGAGAAAATCCTATTGTTAGGGCAGATACCCCTGTAAAAAAAGTCCTTCTTATGATAACTGGTGCACGTGCAGGTTGTGCCTGTATTGTGGATGATAAAGGGGTTCTTGTTGGGATATTTACAGATGGCGACCTTCGGAGACACATAGAGACTAAACCCAACATATTAGAACGGAAAATAAAAGAGGTGATGACAAAAAATCCTATTACTATAAAAAGGGGCAGCCTTGCAGCAGAGGCATTAAGAATCTTAAGAGAAAAGAAGATAGATGAGGTGCCCGTAATTGATGAGAAGAATAGATTGGTAGGGCTTTTGGATGTGCAAGATTTGTTGAAGGAAGGACTGGTTTAAATAAATCAAAGTTTAAAGCGAAAAATGCAAAGTTGGAGCGCAAGGTTTAAGACTTTAAGTTTCAGTTTTGCGCTTTGCACTTTTCCCGAATGTAGTGACTGATTCAGAACTACTTCGGGATCCCAAAGTTACACTCTCTTGAGTTGCTTCGTTCGGGAGAGTTCTTCGCTAATATATCTGAACCTTAACATTTGTTTTTGATATGAAAGATATTTTAAAAGAAAATAGAGATTTAATTGAACTTTCCAAACTCTATGAAAGGGCTAAGAAGATAAAACTTCTTATGCTGGATGTGGATGGGGTGTTGACCAACGGTTTTATTATATATGATAATTTTGGGGATGAGCTTAAAAGTTTTAATGTATACGATGGCTTTGGATTGGTTCTTTTAAAGAAGGCAAGGATACCCACAGTTATTGTAACTGCAAAGGCTTCTAAGATTGTGAAAAGGCGTGCCAGGGATATGCAGATAACAAAGATATATCAGAACTCACAGGATAAATTGAAGGTTTATACCAAGGTATTAAAAAAATTTAGACTTAAGGATGAGGAGATATGTTTTATTGCAGATGAACTCATTGATTTATCTGTAATGAAAAGGGTGGGTTTTGCAGTGAGCGTTCCAAACGCAGTTAGAGAGATAAGAGAGAATTGTCACTATATAACCAAAAGGGAGGGTGGAAAGGGTGCTGTTAGGGAAGTGATAGAACTTATATTAAAGAGTCAGGATAAATGGGAAGAAATAACAAATAGGTACAAAAATGAAGCAGAAACTATCAATTGAAAAATATTTATTGGAACAAGGAATAATAACAGAAACACAGCTAAAACAGGCACAGGAAGAAGCCAAAGAGACAGAAGCGCCACTTGAAAAGGTCTTGATTAAACACGGCTTTATCACAGAAGAAGACTTCGCAAATTTTCTCTCTGATAAGACAGGCATACCTTATATAGACCTTACTAATTATTTGATAGACCCCACCCTGATTAGTATTATACCCGAGGAAATTGCAAGGAAGCACCTTGTTATACCCCTTTTTAGAATCAAGGATACATTGACAGTGGGTATGGTTAACCCTCAGGATATATTTGCCCTGGATGAGGTAAGGACTAAGACATCCCTCCGAATAGAACCTGCTATTGTCACTGAGAAAGCCCTTAAAAATTCCTTAGATCAATACTATAGCCTAAAGGGCACATTTAATGAAGTGGCGGAGTCCGTAGACAAGGAGAGGTTCGGCTCTCTGGAAGCAAGGGAGGATCTGGAGCTTAAGAGACTTAAAGAGGCGACAGAGGAGGCACCTGTAATAAGATTGGTCAATCTTATGATATTTGATGCTATAAAACAAAGGGCATCTGACATACATATAGAACCTGAAGAACAAAAGGTAAGGGTGCGCTTTAGAATAGATGGTGTGTTAAGAGAGGTGAATTCACCACCTATCCATCTTTATTCACCAATAATTTCTCGCATAAAGGTTATGTCCGATTTAAACATAGCCGAAAGGAGAGTTCCTCAGGATGGAAGATTCCAGATAAGATTTGAAGAGCGACTTATAGATATAAGGGTATCTACCATCCCCACTATATATGGAGAGAATGTGGTGTTGAGGCTTCTTGACAGGCAGAGTCTTTTTTTAGGTTTATCCGAGCTTGGTTTCTCAGAGGAGGTATTTGCTGTATATAAAGAATTGATAAAAATGCCCCATGGGATTATTCTTGTAACTGGTCCCACAGGAAGTGGAAAAACCACAACCTTATATGCTTCTTTAAGCAGTATAAACTCTGCTGAAAAAAATGTAATTACAATAGAGGACCCTGTTGAATACAAACTACCCCTTATAAGACAAACCCAGGTAAATCCAAAGGCAGGTATAACTTTCGCAAATGGGCTTCGTTCAATCTTAAGGCAAGACCCCGATATAATAATGGTGGGAGAGATACGGGACCTTCCAACCGCAGAGATTGCCATACAGGCGGCGCTGACCGGCCATCTGGTTTTTAGTACATTGCATACAAATGATGCGCCAAGCGCCATAACCAGACTCATAGATATGGGGGTTGAGCCCTTCTTGGTTTCCTCAAGTCTTATAGGGGTTGTGGCGCAGAGACTCGTGAGATTTATATGTCCTAATTGCAAAGAAGAATACTATGTCCAGGATGAGATTTTACATAAAGCGGGAATAAAAGAACATATCCCATTAGCAAGGGGAAAGGGTTGTGGAGAGTGTATGGGTACAGGATATAAGGGAAGGCTCGGCATATTTGAGCTTATGTGTCTTGATGAGAGGATAAGGCAACTTACTATAAACAAGGCGCCCTTGGATGATTTAAGAAAGGCTGCAATTTCATCGGGTATGAAGACTCTAAGGGAGGATGGTATAAATAAGGTGAAGAAGAAACTAACCACTCTTGAAGAGGCAATAAGAGTGACAGGTGAGTATGGAGATATATCGCTATAAGGCAAGGGATAAGTCTGGAAAACTCATACAGGGAACTATGGAGGCTATATCTC
>VGKN01000117.1 GCA_016867055.1 Candidatus Omnitrophota bacterium | reverse complement strand
TGTAAGCAAGGGAGGACGTCCCCTTGCAAGAGTAGATGCAAGGCGAGGGGTTCTGTTATTTTTACACAAAGATAACATTTTTATCGTTTCTACAAGCCTTGCCCATCCTTGGTTTGATGGTTCCTCCGATGTCCGAGAGAAAGCAAGGTTCCGAGATTCGCTTAAAAATAACACCGTTTCTTTTGCTCAGAGCATACAGTTCCCTTAGGGGATTAGCGAATAAAAAGTAAAAAGAAGTAGTGCTTCCTAATAAAAAATGGGGAGTTGTTTGCAAACCTCATAAATTATGATATAATTTTTTGTGATGAAGACTAAAAGATTTAATCGAGCCAAAAAGATTAAATTTTTTGACGAAGAGACAGAGTGGCTTTATCTTACACCAGCCCAAAGAATACGCCAGACTTCAAAATTGTGGCAACTTTATCTTGCCTTGGGAGGAAAACTTGATCCCGAACCCGATCCTCAAAGTCCTTTCTACTTTCAAGAAATATAAAGTTAAGAATCTTTTAATCGGCGGCCAAGCTTGCATTATCTATGGAGCGGCTGAGTTTAGTCGCGATTCTGATTAAGGAATGTAAAGGAATGTAGACGAAAGGAATGTAGGAATGTAGACGCTTTACTTAAGGTTATATGGCAGATTGGTTTATAAAATAAATCCCATTGAAGCCCAAGGCTATAATTGTTTTGTAAGATTATATATTTCAATTGGTTTTGTAAAGCGTCTATGATTCAACAAGGCAATAGAAATTGATTCTAACTATGCCAAAGCCTATAATAACCGAGCGGTATCATATTTTCGTAAAAAAGAATACAATAGAGCCTGGGAAGATGTGCATAAAGCAGAGATATTGGGATTGAAAATCCATCCTCAATTTCTTGAAAAACTAAGGGAAGCCTCAGGAAGAGAAAAATAGATACCTCATCCGCCCCAAAGTAAAGGAGCAAGTTAAGTAATCCATTTTGAAATGAAAGTGGCGTAATTTGGAAAGGAGGAAAAAGGCTTAAGATGGTCACGAGATTTTTATTATCCAGTATAGTTATTTTAAATCTATCTATTTCAACAGGGATATGCCAAAATTTAGAAAGTGGCAATTTAGATGAGGCAAAAAAGATATACCAAGAAGGATTAGATTTTGCTCAGAATGGTAATTGTAAGTTAGCAATAACGAAATTTAAAAAGGCCATCCAGTTATATCCTGATTTAGCCGAAGCACATCATGATTTGGCTGGTTGTTATAGAATATTGGGGATAGAACCGAAGGCGATTATTGAGGAGATGGAAAAAGCTATCTTATTAGCTCCGAATTGGACTTCTTATCGTCGCGATCTCGGTCTTATATGTATAGAACAGAAGGATTGGAAAGGTGCTATTTCTCAGCTAAATGTTTTATGGGACTTAGATTTTGAAATAGCTAAAGAACTTGAGGGCTATATTGTTCAATCAAGGGGTATGTCGTTAAAAGAGATAAGCAAAGACGGTACCACAACAATGGTAGACAAGACATTAAAAAATAAAGAAGATATCGCAGCCTTTGATTTATTAATGGAAGGACAGAAATATCTGACAGATGGCTTGGTTGATAAGGCTACGATTACTCTTGAGAAAGCCGTCTCATTAAATCCGTAATTCTATGGGCCATATGTGTATTTGGCAAAGTTATATGGCGACCAAAAAATGTATGGTAAGGCTGCAAAATTATTAGAATCCTTTTTAGAAGATAATCCACAAAACCCTCAAGTTCTTCATATGCTAGGTGGTATTTACTGTGCCTTGGAACGTTATAATGATGCAGTTTTAACTTGGGAGAAAATAAAAGATATCGATGAGATAATTTATTTGACCAGAGAGAAGTGGATTAAAAAATTAAAACAGCGTAAATAGAATCAGCTACTGTTATTGTTTTACTTTATTGCTTAATTATCTACCCCACACCCGTCCCAAAGTGAAGCGAGCCTTTGGCGAGCGGGATCCCGAGCAAAGCAAAGGATAAAGGAGTAGTTTAGATGAGAAAGCACTGGATTCAAATATTCGAATTTATATTTAGGGCGTATGTTGTCATTTTTGGGATTTCCTTGTTTGTTACTCATACGATAGGAATTATTAGACCCGGCTTTGCAAAATCCGGACCTCCTTTTCCAACAAGAATAGACGCATTTTTTCGTTCGTTGCCATTTTTGATTTACGCCATATTTTTGATTTCGCCTGCAAAAATTTTATCAAAAGGAAACCTGTTTTATTTGTCTTTTTGCGTGTTTGTGATAGGAGTGTACTATTGGTTATATTCTTCAATACCCATTATAATGAAAGCATCCCCCAAAATAATAGGAGCTTTGATAATTTTGCCCTCGATTTAATTCCAGCATTTTTAGCTTTGTTGTTACTTATAATGAGGAAAAACAAGGAACGGTTTAAGTAACTCCATTTCACCCCGAGAGATTCTTATTAGGAAACAAAAATGTTATTAGCCATTGATATCGGTAACACCAACATAACCTTTGGTGTATTTGCAAAATATAGACTCATAAAAAATTTCAAAATCCCCACAAACTCCTATAACCTTAAAAAACTAAGAAAGAATTTAGACAACTTAGTCATAGACGATGCTATAGTCTGCTCTGTCGTGCCGATTATAACCAGGGTTTTGGAAAAGGATTTAAGAAGCCTTCTAAAGAAATCACCCTATATTATAGGAAAGAATCTTAAGGTGCCTATAAAGAATCTCTATCGTAGGCCTTCAAAGGTAGGCTCAGACAGACTTGTAAACGCGTATGCTTGCGTTGAACTCTATGGATACCCTGCTATATGCGTTGATTTTGGAACCGCTATAACATTTGATGTGATTTCAGCTAAGGCAGAATATATTGGAGGTATAATTGTTCCCGGCTTAGAGCTTTCCTTAGAGGCGCTTTCAAAAAAGGCAGCGCTACTTCCAAAGATAACCTTAAAAGCACCTGAATCCCTTATTGGTAGGGATACTGTTAATAGTATGAGAAGTGGCGCTGTGTATGGAATTAGCGCTCTTACAGATGGATTGATAAAAAAACTAAGGATAGAACTTAAAAAGGCTATTGTTATTGCGACAGGCGGAAATGCAGATCTCATTGCAAGATTTTGCAGTTCTATTGACGAAGTGGATAAGGATTTGACTTTACAAGGGCTAAACCTTATCTACTACAGCCTTGAAAAAAATCTAAAAAAATTCAAAAAAAGCAAAAAATAAGAGAAAAATCCCAAAAAATGGCAGAAATATTGCCAAATTAACCCAAAATTAGACATTGATTTTTTGACTTATTGTTTCTATAATTTAGCACTCTAAAATATAGAGTGCTAAAATTCTTTGGAAAATGGGCGTAGATAAAGTAAGAACGGAGGTGAAGGTATGGCAATAAAACCCATAGGAGATAGAGTCCTTATAAAAATTGAGGAAGCAGAAAATAAATCTAAAGGCGGTATAATCCTTCCTGATGCTGCAAAGGAAAGACCTCAACAAGGTAAAGTCATTGCAACCGGGAAAGGAAGGGTATTGGAGGATGGGACTGTAAAGCCCTTGGAGGTTAAGGAAGGAGATAAGATCTTATTTGGCAAATATTCTGGCACAGAGGTTAAGCATAATGGAGAGGATTATCTTTTAATAAGGGAAGAGGATATCCTGGCGATAATAAAATAAAAACTTGAGGCTAAGGCTGAGGTTAAGGTTAAGAGAAAAGCGTAGTTCTAAACCTTAACCTAAACCTTAACCTTTGTTTAATAAAAAGGAGGGAAAGTTTTATGGCAAAACAATTACTTTTTAATGAGGAGGCAAGGCGCGCTATTCTTCGTGGCGTTGACCAGCTTGCTCAGGCTGTTAAGGTCACTTTAGGTCCAAAGGGAAGGAATGTGATTCTTGATAAAAAATTTGGCTCACCTACTATCACAAAAGATGGTGTAACTGTAGCAAAGGAAATAGAACTGCAGGATCCCTATGAGAATATGGGCGCTGAAATGGTAAAAGAGGTTGCCTCTAAGACCTCGGACGCCGCAGGAGATGGTACTACCACAGCAACCGTGCTTGCCCAGGCGATTTACAGGGAGGGTTTGAAAAACGTAACCGCGGGTGCAAATCCTATGGCACTTAAAAGGGGCATTGAAAAAGCGGTTGAAGAAGTGGTGGAAAATTTGAAGAAACTTTCTAAGCCTGTAAAAGATAAGAAAGAGATTTCCCAGGTAGCAGCGATTGCGGCAAACTACGACTCTACGATAGGAAACCTCATTGCAGATGCTATGGAAAAGGTTGGGAAAGATGGCGTAATAACTGTAGAGGAAGCAAAATCAATGGCAACTACTTTAGAGGTGGTTGAAGGTATGCAGTTTGACCAGGGATATCTTTCCCCATATTTTGTTACAGATGCCGAGAGAATGGAATGTGTCTTGGAAGACCCATATATACTCATCCATGAGAAAAAAATCTCAGTAATGAAAGATATGCTTCCCTTACTTGAAAAAATAGCAAGGACCGGCAAACCTCTCCTGATAATTGCTGAGGAGGTGGAGGGTGAAGCCCTTGCCACTTTAGTAATTAATAAGATAAGGGGAACCTTATCCTGCTGTTCAGTAAAGGCCCCCGGCTATGGCGACAGGAGAAAAGCCATGCTTGAGGATATAGCTATCCTGACACGTGGAAAAGCCATAACAGAGGACCTGGGAATAAAGCTTGAGAATATTACCCTTGAAGACTTGGGAAGGGCAAAGCGGATAACAGTGGATAAGGATAATACGACGATAGTAGAGGGTGCAGGAAAGACCTCTGATATAAATGGCCGTATTTCCCAGATAAAGAAACTCATTGAGACCTCTGATTCTGACTATGACAAGGAAAAACTTCAGGAAAGACTTGCTAAGTTAGCAGGTGGTGTGGCTGTTATAAATGTGGGCGCAGCAACTGAGACTGAGATGAAGGAAAAAAAGGCGCGCGTTGAAGACGCCCTTCATGCTACAAGGGCTGCAGTGGAGGAGGGAATTGTGCCAGGCGGTGGAGTGGCGTTTATAAGATGCATCCCGATCCTTGAGAAGCTAAAACTTGAAGATGACGAGGCGATTGGAGTAGAGATAGTGAAAAGAGCAATGGAGGAACCTATAAGGCAGATTGCTGAAAATGCAGGATTAGAAGGTTCTGTGGTTGTGCAGAGGGTAAAATCAGAGAAGACAAATGTAGGCTATGATGTTGTCCAGACTGACTATGTAGATATGATTGAAGCGGGTGTAGTCGATCCCACAAAGGTTGCGCGAACCGCTCTGCAGAATGCAGCTAGTATAGCTGCTCTTATGATAACCACCGAAGCACTTGTTACTGATATACCCGAGAAAGAAAAAGCAATGCCTCCTATGCCACCTCATGGTGGAGGATATGGCGGGGATATGTATTAAATGAAGACACAACTTACGGAATGAAATGACGTAAGTTGTTTGTCTGAATTTACCCTTGACATTTTAAATCAAATTGACTTCAGAAAATGTCAAGGGTCTAATTCGCACTAACAAATGACGTTAGACAA
>VGKN01000116.1 GCA_016867055.1 Candidatus Omnitrophota bacterium | reverse complement strand
GCCCTATCAAGTTTATTAATCACTCCCAGCGCCTTTTCAGTAACCTTCTCCATAGAGGTTGGGTCATAACCAATGAGAATATCATTTTCGTTTAAAATATTTCTATCTATACCTGGCATAATCTCTACATATTTCTCGCCCAAAAGACCGAGTGTGTTTATATAGGCCTTTGCGTCCGTTTGAACCCTAACATCCCTTTCAAGCCACGCTATTACCTCAACCTTTGTATCACCGGATTGTGGGTCATTTTTTATGAATATCTCCTTCACCTCTCCAACACTTACACCCGCTACTCTTACAGGTGCACCCACTTCAAGCCCATTTGCAAAATTGAAAATGACCTTTATATTGTAGCCCACCCTGAAAAAGTGTTTTCCTCCTATAGAAAATACAATTATGGTTAAGATAATTATACCGATAAAAACAAATATACCCACCTTTACATCTAAATTACTCTTCTGCTTTATCATCTCTTTTACCTCTTTTTTAATTTTAACTTTCTTCCGTTATTGGGCCTAATGCCAGACCCATTATAAATTGATGAACAATTGGATTTTTGGTATTTTTTATTTCCTCAGGCGTTCCCACCTCTACAATCTTTCCTTTGTAAAGCATAGCTATTCTTGTCGCAATCTTATAAGCGCTTACCATATCATGCGTAACCACAATGGAGGTTATATTTAATTTTTTACTCAAATCTATAATCAGGTCATTTACTGCGTCAGCCATTATAGGGTCTACCCCTGTTGTCGGTTCATCGTAAAGCACTATTTGAGGATTGGTGCATATCGCCCTTGCAAGTCCAACGCGCTTTCTCATACCGCCACTTAACTCAGATGGCTTTAAATCCTCAATGCCCTTAAGCCCGACCATCCCAAGACATTCGCCTATCCTTGTATTTATCAAGGTATCCTCAAACCTTCTCTCTCTTAACGAAAACCCCACATTCTCACTGACAGTAAGAGAATCAAAAAGGGCTGCGCCCTGAAAAAGCATACCGAATTTAAGCCTGAGGTTATTAAGTTCTTTTTCACTCATACGGACTATATCTTCTCCGTCTATTATCACCTGTCCTGAGTCGGGTTTCATAATCCCAATTATATGTTTCAGCAAAACACTCTTCCCGCAACCACTTCTTCCAATTATAACCATGGTCTCGCCGGTATTAATGGTGAGGTTCAGATTATCTAACACCAAATGATCATTAAAAGATTTGCAGAGATTTATTATTTCTATCATATGCTAACTCTGATATCTGACTTCTGAGTTAAACTATCAAAATGCAAAATAGAATATCGCTGTAAATAAACAGTCCGCAGCAATTATGAGTATAAATGAAATAACTACGGATAGGGTAGTAGCCCTACCTACGCCCTCTGCGCCACCCTCTGTTCTAAAACCCTCGTAACATCCTATTATGGATATTATAATCGCAAATATGAAACTTTTAAAAAGACCTGAAAACATGTCTTTAAACATCAGGGGTTCATATGTCATCTTTACATATATGCTGTGGCTTATACCAAGTTTGTATACCCCTACCAGGTATCCTCCAAACATTCCTATGAAATCCGCATAAATGGTTAAAACGGGAAGCATAATTATTGTGGCTAAAAACCTTGGTACAATTAGATACTGTATGGGATTTGCAGCGAGTGTTTCAAGCGCATCTATCTGTTCTGTAACCTTCATTGTTCCTAATTCTGCTGTAATGGATGCACCGACCCTGCCGGCTACTACAAGGGCTGTAAGCACAGGTCCGAGTTCCCTTGTCATAGAAAGTGCCACGAGGCTTGCTATGTATAACTGGGCGGAGATCTTCTGCATCTGGTAAGCACTCTGTAGGGCGAGGACTATCCCTGTAAACATACTTGTTAAAAATACTATAGGAAGACTGCTAACGCCTATTTTGTTCATCTGGTCTAAGATAATGTTCTTCTTTGGACGGCTTGTCAACATCCAGAGAAGGGTCTGATAAAACAAAATTGACACCGCCCCTATGTAGTTAAAAAATGCTAACAATCTTCTTCCCGATCTGCTCGTTAAATTATCCATATCTTTCTAAAATTTGATCCTGTGCTGCAATTGGAGAGTTTCCTCGCTCTCCTTAAGACGCATCTTAAAACTCTTATTGTTTCTCAATTTATACTCAAGTTCTATTTCATCGTCCTTATAGTCCTGGGTATATACTTCATCATTTATAAATTTCTTAAAATTTATCTTGAAATCCTCTCCTATGTTCTTTTCAAGATTTAGTTCTTCGCCCTGGTCTATCTCTTTTACTATATCCCAGCCTGCCCAAACCACTGTCTTTTCATCGGAGCAAATGCGAAGCCCTTCTAAGAATCTTGGCCTTCCGAGCCTCCTTAAATCTACAAAACCATCAAGCATAAAATATCCATTCTCTCTTAAAATCTGTGAATCAAGTATTTCAAGCACTGGCCAGGTTCCCTGAAGATTTACATTTGCTACCTTGTAATCCACTAAACCCAGCCTTCCGTTTCTCGCATTAAGTTTTCCTCTTATCCTGGGCTTTAAGAGATTTTCTTCTGCCTTTATATCTCCAGAGAGACTTCCTGTTACAGATTCTCGCAATTTTTGACTCCCGAACATCACAAGGCTTGAGAGGTCTAACTCTGTTAATTTAACCTCTATATTAACATTAAAAGGCCTTTTCAGATTTATCTCCCCTGTCAGATCAAAAGAGTCTCCAAAAGAAAATCTCTCTAATTTTAACACGCCTTCTTTATACTCAAAATTTGAGTTAAATTCTCCGATGGGGGTAAAGTCTATCATAGTATTCTTCGTAATCAGCGTTCCCTTGATTGTATCTATATATCTGTCTTTTTGATATACATTCCCAAATAAATAAACATTTAAAAGCAGGTCATAGCCAAAGATATTCACATGGTTTAGATTTAGACAAAAAAGAAATCGCCTTTTTTCAGGAATTTTTAACTCGTCCTCACCGAACATCTCTCTTCTCAATCTTCCCGTATCAGATTCTGTCTTAACAAAATCTTTTAAACCCTCTTTATATGGCGATACTTCCATCATAAAATCTAATCTCTCCAAATCCATCTCTAAATTGATGAGATAAAGTTTTTCAATAATAAAGTTTTTTATTTTAAATAAGCCTTTATCAACGAGCAGGTTGCCTTGAATGGCCTGCCTTGGTCTTCCGAACAAACTTATCCATCCACTAACAGAGGAATTGCTTGCTGGACCATCAAGGTTTAGGAGAAGATATACCTCAGGGTTATTAGAATTTATGTGTAAATCAAGATATGGCGAATGCGATAAATCTGAAATATATCCATACATATTTACAGGGATAGAAAACATATCCATCCTGATATCTCTAAACTCAATTCTATCCGATACAAGTCTAATCCTTCCACAGAAATCCTTGAAAAAAGTGGTAGATTTTCCTAAAATAAGGGTTCCGTTTTCAACGCTTAGCTGTATATCTCTTGGCATTCCAAGCCTATGATTCCTTATAAAAAATAACAGATTATCTATGTCGCTTAAGTAAATCCTTGGCTCTGTTATCTGCGCCACCTTGACATTATTAAACCTCCCTATAAAAATATCTGACGGGGAATATTTTAAAACCAACTTTTTAGCCTCAAAGAATATACTCTTGTCCTCTTTATTTATAACCTTTAAATTTTTAAAAGCTATGCCAAATGCAGATGCTACTTTAATACCTCCAATATAGACCTCCTTATCTAATAGATTTGATAATCCTTTTTCTACTCTTTGCTTAAATCTACCGACAAAAAAATTCATATACACACTTAAACTAAATATCAGAACTATAACTAAGGTAATTACGCTGAGTAACCATTTTGTACGTATATTGGATTTAACCATAAGAACTACGCATTTTCAAATATAAGGCTATCCCCTTTCATATCTACCCTAATAGGTATGCCAGATTTCAAATTTCCCTTCAATATTTCTTCTGCAAGTGGGTCTTCAATATATCTCTGGATTGTCCTCTTAAGTGGCCTTGCTCCAAATACCTGGTCAAATCCTTTCTCGATAAGAAAACCCTTTGCATTCGGCGTAAATTCCAAGGTCAGCTCCTGCTCGCTGACACGCTTTTTTACCTCATTTAATTCTATCTCAACAATCTTCAGGAGGTCTTCTTTTGTAAGAGAGTGAAAAACGATTATATCATCTATCCTGTTTAAAAACTCCGGTTTAAATGTCCGCTTCACCTCATCAAGGAGCTTTGATTTCATAGCCTGATATGAAGCATCCTCCTTGGGAGGCGCAAAGCCTAAAGAGCCTTGTTTCCTAAGCATCTCTGCGCCGATGTTACTGGTCATAATAAGCGCGGTGTTCCTGAAATCAACCCGTCTTCCGAAACTATCTGTAAGCCTGCCGTCTTCTAATACCTGTAAGAGTATATTGAATACATCCGGATGCGCCTTCTCTATCTCATCGAGCAACACAACAGAATAAGGTCTTCTCCTTACCTTTTCTGTAAGTTGCCCTCCCTCCTCATATCCCACATATCCGGGTGGTGCACCTACAAGACGTGACACATTGAACTTTTCCATATACTCTGACATATCAAGTTGTATTATTGCGTCTTCATCTCCAAACATGAATTCAGCCAGCGTTCTTCCTAAAAGGGTCTTTCCCACACCAGTAGGACCTAAAAATATAAACGAACCAATTGGGCGTCTGGGGTCCTTTAAACCCGACCTTGAACGCCTTATCGCATGGGCAATAGCGCTTATCGCCTCATCTTGTCCTACCATCCTTTTATGCATCTCCTCCTCCATCTTAAGGAGTTTCTCCGTTTCTTTCTCTTCTAATCTTGCAAGGGGGATACCAGTCCATTTTGACACAATAAGGGCTATATCCTCCTCAGTTACCTGCGGTTGATTTTCAAGGGTTGACTGTTTCCAGTTCTTCTTAACATTTTCAAGTTCAAGTTTTGCCTGTCTCTCCTCATCTCTAAAACGGGCTGCCTTTTCAAAATCCTGTCCTTTTACAGCGGATTCCTTCTCCTTTTTTATATGTTCTATTTTTGCTTCAAGGTCTTTTATATTAGGAGGAGCGGTCATAACGCATAGCCTCGCACGAGAACCTGCCTCATCTATAAGGTCAATAGCCTTATCAGGAAGAAACCTCCCTGCAATATACCTATCTGAAAGTTTACTAGCTGCCTTTATTGCCTCATCCGTGATTTTTACTCTATGATGTGCCTCATACCTATCACGAAGGCCTTTTAAGATCTCAATTGTCTCTTCCACTGTAGGAGGATCTACCATAATGGTCTGGAAACGCCTCTCCAAAGCAGCATCCTTCTCTATATACTTCCTATATTCATCTAAGGTAGTCGCACCTATACATTGAATCTCTCCTCTTGAAAGCGCCGGCTTAAGGATATTTGATGCATCTATAGCACCCTCTGCTCCACCAGCACCAACCAGCGTATGCAGTTCATCTATAAAAACCATTATGTTCTCAGAGCGTTTTATCTCATCCATAACCGCCTTTATACGTTCTTCAAACTGACCCCTATATTTTGTACCCGCTACCATT
>VGKN01000115.1 GCA_016867055.1 Candidatus Omnitrophota bacterium | reverse complement strand
TCTTATATTGTCTTTAGCCAGACTATCTGTAAGGTGGATAAAATTTTCCAAGGGCCATCTCTTTGTCTGCCATTTAGCACTTGAGGAAAGATTTATACCCACCAGCGGCTGCTCTCTTGAAACCCACTCCATTGAGAGTTGTTCATCTATATATTTAAAATCTGATTCCGTTGGCCAAAGTTTGAGAGAGTAATCTTTGATATCCACGCCTAAAATACCCAGAACCTTTGACTGGTGCTCTACAGGATTAATTACCCCGAGACCAATGAATCTTACCCTATGATTTAACAGAAAACTAAATTTGCCGTTATCAAAACCATAACGCGAAGGAGCCCAGCATAAAAACGACAGGAGATGGCTTATCTTGTTATTCTGAAGGTCTATGACAATATCAAATTTATAGGAAGAAAGTTCTTTTGCTACTCTAAAAAGTCTGAATGAGGACCCTTCCTTATTCCTATCAAATACAATAACCTCATCTATATATGGACAACTCTGGACTATCTGCCTGGATTTTAACCCAACCAGCACGTAAATCTTTGCATTTGGAAATTTTTCTCTAAGGGCCCTAAAGCTTGGTATGGCAAGTATCACATCGCCTATAGAACTTATCTTTATGACCAGAATCCTTTTAACTGTAACAGTTTCTTCGTATACCCTCAAGGTTTCTTCTACCATAGTATCTAAATTAAATTTTATCTGGGCGGTTTTCCTTGCCTCTTTTACAAGTGAAAATCTTAATTTATCATTCTTTAAAACCCTTAGTATCGCCTCTGCCATCTCCCTTGGCTCCTGCGGTGGAACCAATATACCGTCTTTGCCGTCCTCAATCACATCTAAAACTCCTCCAACATTTGTAGCAACAACCGGCACGCCACTTGCAAAGGCCTCGATTATAACCCTGCCAAACGCCTCGGGGGCTATTGTAGCTAAAACCAAGAGGTCTAACCTTGACATTATTTGGTGTATATTCCCAAACTCACCGACAAATTCCACATTTTTGTCAAGTTCTAATCTATTAACAAGACCCTTAAGCTCTTCTTTAAATTTTACCTTGTTTTCTGGAGCATCGCCCACTATCAAAACCTTTATATTCGGCATAACCTTTGATACCATTAAAAGGGACTTTATGAAAAATTTATGCCCCTTTAAGGGAGTAATTCTTCCTATCATTCCTATTGTGTAGATGTTTTTATCTTGTATCTGGGGCTCTCTAAAATGAAACTGTTCAAGGTCAACACCTCTCCATATAAGCCTCATCCTTTCCAATGGAAGACCGAAGTCATCCAACATATGCCTTCCAACCGAATTGGATATGACTATCACAAATTTTCCCCATGTCATTGCATAAGAAAAAATATGTTTTGAATAATAACCATGGCAGGTGGTTATAAATGGAATCTCGGAAAGATAGGAAGATATTCCACCTATAATGGCAGGGACTCTGCTTCTTGCATGCACAATGTCTATCCTTTCCTCCTTTATAATTTCTTTAAGTTTTTTTATGGAATAAACTATTGAAAATGGAGATTTCTTATGAACCGGTAGGGTATAATGAACTATACCAAATTTAGCCAGGGTATCTC
Source organism: Candidatus Omnitrophota bacterium (assembly GCA_016867055.1). The sequence goes on along the minus strand of VGKN01000115.1, from coordinate 3,981 downwards.
TTTGCTTTCCACCACCTGATACCATCACAGCCTTATGACCCATTTTTACGAGCCTCTTTGCAAGGTTTATTGTTCCGGTTTCAACTCCGCCAAAATTAAGTTGGGGCAGTATCTGAAGGATATTCAAAGTAATCTCCTCAACAAACACTTATATATCTCATTCATCTGGTTAAATTCTCTTGGCATAGGTTTTTTAGAAGCTAAGGTAACTATCGTATCCGAAAGCCTTGAAGGCTCTGAAAATGCAACAAGTTCCTTATTTATGAGTTCAGATATCAAGATTTCCTCTTTATATCTCCCAAGGGTTCTTCTCCTTTCTGTCTTAAATACAATAACAGGTTTTCCTGTGCTTACCGCTTCTGATATCATAGATATACTATCTGAGGAGATTACTATGACATCGCTTAAACCAAGAATACCCCCCAATGCCTCCTCGGGATTATCCTTATTTGCTATTATTAGAAGACTACAATTGGAAAAATTATCCATCTCCCTTTTTAATAAATTTTCTATCCTGGGTGGGGTGCGTCTTGAGGTGGTAATAAGAAGCCCTGCATCTAATTTTAAGGAAACCTCCTTAAGCTGCTGGATTATAAATCTAATTAAAGACTCTGATAGATAAGCTCTTTTACTATCGCCTCCTAATAATAAACCTATCCTAAATGGTTTATCAAACCTTAACCTATTTATAATTTTTATAGAGTTTTTCTTAAGATATTCCTCATCTATAAGATTAGGGCTAAGGAGCACTCTTAGAATATTTGGATTTAGTCTTGGTTTATCATGTAAAGGGACAATTGCTAAATCAAATTTTTTTACGTTTACAAAAGAGGGTTTCATAATAATTATGGACTTTGCATTGTTTTCTTTTTTTAATGCTAAGCTGACTGCTTCTAAGGATGAGCCACAAGAGATTATAATGTCAATAAAGGTGTTTGAAAATTTTAAAAAGGAATCTTTTTTAAAAGCAAATTCTAAATATTTTAGATTGCCTTGAATAAATGGCGAAAATAGATTAACCAATATATTGAGGATAAATCTTCTAAATTTACTTTTAAAATCTACCCTTACAATCTCTACCTCAAAGTTGCCCTTTCCTAAGAATCTATCGTTATGTGCCTTTTTGAGTTGTTTTAATATGGCTAAGGACTGGTTTAGATGACCCTTCTTTCCATCATCCAATATAAGCACTCTCCTATTGGGACTTGACTTCCATCTCTTATGTAGCCAAAGCCATTGGGAGGGATATCTGCGTATATAGTTCTCAAGAAGATTTGTAAAGTATTGAAGACCCCTTTGACTTATCAATTCCTTATCAAGATTTTTTTCTAAGTCAATCGGATTTTCTATAAAGATTTTATGATACGGTCCATCTTTTCTAACTATAAAAACAGGTAATACCACTGAACCAAGTTTATCTGCCAGCTCAAAGGCACCTCTTGGAGTTGAAGCAAGTCTACCAAAAAAATTTACAAATATACCATTCCTTCCCGCATCCTGGTCAGCTAAAATACCCACAGGATTATTCTCTTTAAGACTGCTAAAAAGCGCTTTTACAGATATCCCTTTTGGAACAATATAAGAACCGCCTAACTGTCTATATCTATTTAAGAGTTTATTTAATCTCGTTAGTTTTTGCTCCCTTGCAAGTATATGAAGACGATAGCCTGCAAGAGAACCTGTCAATGCCAAAAGCTCCCAGTTTCCAAAATGGGCAGTTAAGAGTATGACACCCCTTCTACTCTCTATCGCCCTATCTAAGATATCTTTTTTTTCAATCTCTATATATCTATCCACATAATCCTTATCTATCCTGGGAAATCTCATAACCTCTACAAAACTTTGTGCTAAGTTTATATATACTCCTTTTACAATATGTTTTTTTTGTATCGATGAAAGTGCATCACCAAATGAGGCCTTTAGGTTTGCATAGGCAATGGAGCGTCTCTTTTTATTTGTAAAATAAATCAATAACCCAAATATCCTACCAAGTCTTAGGGCAAATTCTAAGGGTAGCACATTAAAGACAAAACTTACTAATCTAATTACTAAATAAAGAAGATACTCTTTCAAAAAATGCCTCGCTGTTTTCTGTAAATTCAAGTGCTATCTCGGTGAATAAGGGTTTTATATTTGCCTTGTCAAAAATTCCTAAAAAATCCCTTAATCTAAAAATATCCTTTTCGGTGGTTATAGCAATATCTATACTTTCCTTTAAGCATATACTTATAAATTCCCTTATCTCGCAGGTATTAAATCTATGATGGTCAAGGAATCTTTTGTATATCTTTATTTTAATACCGTTCTTGTTTAAGAGTTTTTCAAATGAAATAGGGTCTCCTATGGCACACACCGTAGCGATGTCTTTATCTTTTAGTGTGGATATATCTATTTTTTCTTCTTTTCCAAACTCGTATAATCCCCTTAATGAATATTGACAACAGGCTATCAAGGCATTGGGATTCAACCCCTTTAAAAAATTCTTTAACCAAGTCAAGCCTCCTGTCAAATCAGCCTTAGATATTACTATAATATCCGCTCGCCTTAAAGAGGAAAGAGGCTCCCTTAAGACGCCATAGGGTATAAGACCATTATTCCCAAAGGGATTAAGACCATTTATAGCAACAATATCCAAATCTCTTTTTAATCTTATATGCTGAAAACCGTCATCCAGTATTAAAATATCGGGTTTTTCTTTTTTAAATGCCTCCTTGATTATTCTTACTCTATCTTTTCCTACAAATATGGGAACCTCTTTTAAATAACTATTAAACAGATATATCTCATCACCCAGGAAATTTTGTTCTTCTTTGTTTTTTAGAGTATTTATGTCAAGGATGATGCCCTTTTTTACATAGTCTCCTCCATATCCCCGGGTTGATATAACTATCCTTTTCCCACTTTTCTTAAAAAAATCAGCCAGAATTATCGTAAGAGGGGTCTTTCCTGTTCCGCCCAGTGTTATATTGCCAACACTTATTACCTTTGTATCCAACCTAAAACTTTTGAATATCCCGAATTTATAAAATATATGCCTAAACATTAGTGACAAAAGATATATGATGGAAAAAATAAATAAGGCTGGTTTTAAGACAAAAATAACAATTTTGGCAACCCTTCTAAAATAAATATATTCCATCATTTATATAACTCCTAAAGGTGCTCTTACAGATGGGACATCTGCCGAAGCACATCTTGGCACTAGATGCGGTCTTCCGACCTTCGTATCTACAGAGACTACTGTGGTAGAGTAGGCTCTCTAAAGGCAGAAAAATATAAACGCGTGCCGGTTATACTTTTAGCACGCATTTAACCTAATTTTTAATTATATCTCAAAAATTATCTATTTACAATTTCTAAATAAACAGGTGGTCCATTCTAAAAAAATTAAGTACACTATGAAATTTTGGTAGCAAAAGGGGAGACTTTTTTATTCCAAAGAGATGGGTTTCGCAATTACAATCAGAAGAACCAAAACCCCGTATGCTCCAATTTGCAATCTTTGCCAACGCCATTGCAATATTGCATTCCAGTCGGCTTGAGCTGCGAGTGAGAAAAACTCTATAAAACTCCGCGATGGTTGTTAACTCATCTATATGCCAATGATGCGGTTTATTTATTCTTTTATGTCGGTCTATTCTCTGGGTTAAGTTTGCCATAGCAGAGCCTACATAAATGTAGAAGCCCTCTTTAAAAAAAATCTTGCCCAAACTACCTACATTTATGTACCTTTTCTGTTTCAACCTCAGGATTAAAAGATAACTTCCTCTGTCCAGCGCTTCCTCTCCGACATAATCCCAGGGAATTTTAAGAGGTCTTACTTTTTTCATCTAATTCCTTGAGATTATTCGTTAATAACTTCGCATAGCGGGTCCAAAAAACAAAGGCATCTCCCCTTCAGGCTTAAGTGAAACCCTTAAAATATTTCTGGAGTTAAACAGATTAGGAACTAAGCAATAACCTTCCTTAAGGCGATTTAAA
>VGKN01000114.1 GCA_016867055.1 Candidatus Omnitrophota bacterium | reverse complement strand
AACTATACCCGTAGCGGGCTTGGCTGTCTGTTGTGTTGTTGCTTGTTGCTGAGGTAAGCCAGCGCCAACTATGTTAACCATACCAACATTGAATAAAGAGGTCTGCGCCGCAGGACTAACGCTAAACCATGAATATGCCCTCGCTGCTAAAGTAGTCGTAGTAGCCTTGCCAGCTGAAACAGCCGGAGCGGTAGTGGTTGTAGTTTCTTCTCCGAGCCTACGCTCCAGGAGCGCAGCCAACTTCTCTTGCTTTGCAGCCTCTGCCTTTTCAATCTGCTCTCTCTGTGATTTATAAGGCTGTTTTTTATTCTCTACAGCCCACTTGACCAAACCTGCCAGCTGTGATTTAAGCCCTTCATCCTTTGTTAAAATCGATTCTTTCTCTAACTCAGACATTATATTTTCATATGTCTTAGGGTCTACCCTTGCCAAGAGCTGTTTAATGTATTGGGAGGCAAGGCTTGCCTGACTTTGAGTCTGGGGTCCCCCAAGCATACTAAGCATGCTCATCAGGTCCTCCATACTGACCTCGGAACCCTCGCTTGTTAATAGCGGAAGGAAGATTGCAATTGCCCTCTCGGAATATTCCTTGGGCAACAAATCCGCCTGGACCATAGCGCCGAGCGCCTCAACAAGTGCTGTCTTGTCCAAATCGCTAACTTGTAAACCAGCTTCAATCCGACGGAATAAATCACGCGCATCAAGTGCCACGCCCCGGCCAAATGCACGATAAACGACTGCCTGATATCCCCCTGAGAGCCTCTTTGCCTCAGACTGAAGCGCCTGCTTTAAAAGTGAGACAGCAATATCCTTGTCTTTAGTATTTTTTTCTATTGCTGCCATTGCCCAGTCAGCGACATCGTAGGTTATGCCTTTGGGTATGCTACCGCGCGCCTGTGCCAACTGCGAGGCAAGCTGATAATCGCCTTCATTAAACGACCTGACAAAGACACCATTGGCTATCTTATCTGATACCGAACCACATATCTTAACAATAACGCTATTCAATGGGGCAACCTCCGTTCCAAGGCGCTTAGGTATTTCTCCCTGAATCAGAGCATCCCTCTCTCCGCTCGGCATATCAACTCCATACTCCTGCTCTAATTTTGAAGCAATCCTTTGGGGAAGCCTGCTCTTCTCATCAAATAACCGAGCAAGTATCTGCCGAGTTTCTGGTTCTTTTAAAGAATCCTGGGCGTAGTCAGCAAGTAGGTTAATAGCCTTTAAGTTGCCATTAAGCCAGGCGGTGTGTAACTCCTTAAATATAGCCCTCCTGGCTTCCCTGGCTTTAGGACTCGTATCCTGGGTAACAGCCTGTAATATAGAGGTAGCGGACTCATCGCCCTCAAGGTGTTGCTTGATTAATTGTCTTCGTAACGCATCCGGCATGTTGCCCTTTAGAGATGCAATTGCCCTAGTAACAGCAATCTCAACAGTCTGCGGCTTTGATGACAAGGGAAATGCCTTAGCCAGGTATGCCGCTATCTCGCCATCTCCATTAAGCATCCCTTTAGTGCCGCTGTCTTTCCACAGATTAACCAAGCGGGTAATCTTACCTTGCGCCTTGTCAATTTCTCCCTGCAATGTAGCAAGCTCTGTATCATCCCTTGCGCTACCAAGGCGTTCCTCATAACTACTTGCCACTTCCCTCGCAGCCTCAATAGTGGAAATTAGTTCCCTTGCGTTTTTCTCATTGAAAAATCCCGGGACACTCTGGGCAAGCTCAGCTATTACCTCTGTGGCATTCATAGATAGAAGCACCCTGCGCGCTTCATCAGGCTTGGAATTAGCTATAAAGGTTATTAAATAGTTAGCCTTAAGTTGCACTACCGGGTCTTCATCATCTAACATAGGAACTAATCGGGCTAATTGACTACCTACATCGTCTGAGAGTTCAGCGGGTTCTGTAGTTAACCCTACATAACCGTCATATTTATCGCCAAATCCTGTGCTATCAAAAGACATTCCAAACTGCCTATAAAGTCGTTCAAGCATTGAATTTCTGCCAAGCAGCTTAAACAATGGATTGCTGCCAACGCTAATTGCAGTATCTGCGTCATTCCCACTGAGTTTTTCATGGGTGTCAATAACAATTGTCGCAACCTTACCTTTTGTTAACGTCTGAATGGTTGATGAAATTTTTTCCTTTCCTTTTTCAGCGCCCTTGGAACTGGTCAAAACAAGCGTTCTTTCGCCCTCCTTAATTCCTAAAGCAGGGGTTTCCTCAGTTAAGACCTTTACCTTAAATCCCATTTCTTTGGCGCGTGCAATTATATCCCCGACATCTTCATCTGGAGTAGCTGGTATCAAATCTTCGTCAACCACCAGCGTTGTTGTGCCTGCCTTCTTTGCCGCCTGAAGTATATCCATCGCAAAATCCTTCGCGCGCTTCTGGTCAGGATCCATCCCGACTACTACCCCATTGTTAGAACTCAGCCAATTTTCCATAACCTTTACAGGCGCATTGTTATATGTTAAGTCCAAGACCGCTCCGCCATAGACCCATGCCTTTGAAACCGTAAAGAAAGAGGTTAGCACCATAACCAACGGTGTGGCGATTGATAAAACTAAAACAGGCGCAGTCTGCGGCTGCAATCTATGGGATATAAAGAGAGAGGCAAAATATGAGTTAAGTTCTTCTCTAAGAGCCTGAATGGAAATTTTTGATAACCTCTTTGTTAGGCTAAAGATAGAAATGGTGGGTCTTCTTAAGGAAAGGATTTTTGTTTTGAGCCCTTTTAGAATTATAGCTGGCGAGCGAATCTGTAATTTAGAGAGCCACTCACCCATGTTAATGATTTCTGGTTTAGATATCTCTGGGCTAACCTTATAAGCAAGCGAGTCAACATTTACAGGGCATTCCTTTTTAAGAAGCGAATAAACCTGTCTCAACCTTGCCATCTGCGAGCTATCCTTCCCTGAAAGCACAATTATTACCTTAGTATCAGATGTTATCGTCTTTAAGTTTGGAATTAGGTGCTCTTCTATAAACGCAGAGTTCAAATCGCCAAGCCTATCCATGTTTATCCTGAATATGACCACCTGCCTATCAGTCCTTCCTTCAGCGCCGAATGTTACCCACTCAACCGGAGAGACAGCCTTTTCGGGTTTTGTCATAACGCCGGAGGTTTGTATCATTTTAAATGTTTTAAACGGCACTACAGTTGTTTTCGCCGCTCCATTTATACAAACATTTTGAACTAATTGTCTAACCGTCTCAGGAGCAATCTGTGGTAATTCAGCTAGTTGTATTTTTTCTATATCAATAAATAATGGTGCTATATATGGAGGTGCCGAAACTGCCCTTTCAGCAGCGGGTATAGCTGGAAGAGGAACAATTCTGGCAGGTGTTTTTTCAACTTGGGCAACTGTTCTTTCTTTATCTAAACTTAAAATACTCAAGAAAAGTATAGAAAATAAAATTTCTTGTGTATAGTAATCAAAAACTCTTTCTTCAATTTCCTTGAATTTGGTCAGTGTGTCTATACCCGTTGCTCCTTCTAACGAAGCCTGTTGTAATGCAAATTCTAAGGCTTTAAGATACCCCGCCCATTTTTGCGTCGTAGCTTCTTTTATGGCTTTAACTATTGTAGCTCTATCCTTTTCCTCTAAAGTATCCATCCTCATCATTAGCACCATAAGATTTGTTTTTCCTATCTCATTAATAGCTCCGCTCCTAATTGCCTCATTAATAAGGCCCCTTAAGTATTCCTTAAGTTGTTCCAATGAATAGGAAGAGATATCCCTCATAAATTCTTCTCTTTTAACATTTCTCTGGTGAACCACGTTGCTAAATTCTGCATGATGAACGCGTATCTGGCTTGTAACAGTAGTCTCAATTGCCTGCGCCTTTTTAATTGCATCTAAGACTTTATTTGCAAGGGGTGTCGTCTCTACTAAATTACCCCGAAGCCCCATCTTCTTTAAGTTCTCTAACAACGCTGTGCCAGCCAATTGCTTGCAATCTAAAAGTGAATAAATGCCTATAAAATAACCTGGGACGCCCTGCCTAGGAGCTCTACCTGCTAATTGTATCTTTGCATCCTCACTTGGCGCTGGCGCTGCCTCTACTATAAGGACATCGGGCACTACGCCGATATCAAATGCCCTTGTTGCCCTTGTGTTAACTACTGAAACCACCTGTGGCATCCTTGCATAGCTCTGAATAATATCAACTTCATCCTGTTCTGTCCTATCGTCTAATACAAATAGAACCTTTACAACCTTCTCATCGCTTTCTTCTAAACCTAACATATTCCTTACTTTCTTTATATTTCCTTTTACAGATAACGTCTTATCATAAATAAATCTGACATAACCCTCCTTCTCAAGGTGTGGCACTAAATGTGCTTCCATCCGGTCCATATCGCTTTTCTCGTAAACCCCTATTATCGCACCTGCTGTATTGTTATATCGAGCCACAGCCCTACCAATCGCAGGGATTTGTTCTACTGAATCCAAATAAAGTTGGGTGTTTAATGGTATCAATGAGGGGGCACTATGTTTTGGAAGCACAGCTACCTGTAATCCAATTCTTTCCCATTCCGGCCTTTGTGATGCATCGCCAATTGTAGCTGAAAGTGCATCTCTGTGAGGATATTTCATTGTGAATTCGGCGTTTGTCTGCTGACTAAAGGCCTGCTGTAGCTGGCTGAATCTAAACGTAGATTTTACCTCATCTTTAACGCCTTCAGATAATATAGCAAATGCATCCATCGCCTCCTGCAAATTTTGAACTACCCTCCCCCTTGCAGGCTGGCCAGTTGGGGTATCATATATGACAGCCCTTGTTTCAGTTGTCACTAATTTACCTTTTCTTGTTTTCATTTCTAGAGGAGTAGTAGTATCTAATACAAAGGCGCCATGTTGCTTAGGTAAAATCACTAAACCATCTTTTATAACACCTATATTGGCGAATTCTGCTATATCAGGGTTATAATAATGAAATCTTACCATCATAGCAGCCCATTCAAAATGGGCTAAAGTTGATAGCGTATTAAGCGGTAAGAAGTTACCCTTAGCATCTTTCGGCATACCTATAAATTTAGCTATAAAATCTCTTCCTTCATCTGTAACTTCAACATCCCCTGTCTCCCTATCAATCGTATAATGCCTGCTGGCTTCTAATCGGTTAATAGCCATACACATTATAAATCTTCCAATGCGATAGTCCTTAAATAAATTATGGACTGTCGCGGCAACTTCTGCATTCACATTTAAGTTTTCTAAAATATTATTTAACCTTTGTCCTCCAAGCCCAGTAAGTGCGATTCTTGCCTCTTCCAAATCCACCATGAAGTTTCCTTCTCCCTCGCATAACTGACTAATTGCCCTTGAAAGCGCTAAAGCAACTCCTGGGGTATTTAGCGCTTTAAGGAGTACATCTTCCTCGCCAGAGCAAATAATATGTGGGTCATGAGATAGTAAAGTCACATCCGCCTCATCATTAATACTAACAAATAAATCTCTTCCCATCTTTTCCAGCTGATAGTCAAAGTTCATAGTGGATTTGGGACCATATGTAATATCACACATATACGCTTCTTTTTGCCCTTCCTCACCAGAGCAAATTATTGGCTGACAGATAACCTTCCTTTTA
>VGKN01000113.1 GCA_016867055.1 Candidatus Omnitrophota bacterium | reverse complement strand
AACCAACACCTGCGGAGAGGCAATTAAGGGCACCATAGGTACAGGTATGTGAATCTGCACCCAGTACAAGGTCTCCGCAAACCACATATCCAGCCTCTGGAATAATCTGATGACAAACGCCTGAACCTAAATCATATAATCTAACTTGTTTTGATTTAGTAAATTCTCTTATCTTTTTATGAACATTTGAGATAGCACTAGAAGGACTGGGCGAACTATGATCTATCACCATACAAAATTTATTTTCATCGAAAATTCTATCTGTGCCCAGTTGGTTAAAGCTGTCTATCGCAAGAAGACTTGTGCCATCCTGTGAAAAGCAAAAATCTATGTCACAGATTGCAACATCGCCTGCTTTAACCTCTTTTTTGGTATGGCTATTTATTATTTTTTCTGCAATTGTCTTACCCATCTTGAAATCCTGTTTATGCCCTCTTTTATTTCCTCTAGGGATATGGCAAAACTTAATCTTATATGGGTATCAAACCCAAAACCATTACCCGGGATGCATGCTACAAGTGCCTCTTGAAGCAAGTGATTTGCGAAGTCTTCAGAGGATAAACTAAATCTTGATATATCACAAAAAATATAAAAGGCTCCGGAAGGCTTAAAAAAACGTAATCCCTCAATTCCTTCTAACATATCCATCATAACATCCCGTCTTTTTTTAAACTCAGATACCATCTCTGATACACATCCCTGTTCACCCTTAATAGCAGAAAGTGCTGCTATTTGACTTATGGAGGTAGGGTTTGAGGTGGAATGATCCTGAAGCCTTCCTATTGCATCGGCAATATCTCCCCTGGCACCAAGATAACCTATACGCCATCCGGTCATTGCATATGTTTTAGAAGGTCCATTTACCACTATAGTTTTACTGAAGATATCCTTGTTAAGGGAGGCAATAGAAATATGCGTAAGGCCATCATAAATTAATCTTTCATAGATTTCATCACTTATTACAAAGATATCATGTTCTAAGAAAAATTCAGCTAAGCCTTTGAGTTCATTATGACTATAGACTGTGCCTGTAGGATTAGAGGGGCTGTTAAGTATGAAGGCCTTTGTTCTTTTATTTACGCTCTTTTTAAGGGTACTTATTTTAACCTTGTAATCATTCTCAGGGGAAGTCTCTAAAATAACGGGCTTTGCGCCAGAAAGTTTTACCATTTCTAAATAACTTATCCAATAGGGGGAGGGAATAATCACCTCATCAGCCTCCTGACAGATTACCTGAAATATATTGTATAGTGAATGCTTAGCACCACAAGAAACAACTATCTGAGAAGGTTCATATTCTAGGTTATTATCTATTTTGAATTTTTCATGGATAGCAAGTTTTAAGTCCATTATCCCAGTAGTGGGTGTATATTTTGTAAAACCCTCTTTTATGGATTTAATTGCGGCCTCTTTTATATGGGAAGGAGTATCAAAATCTGGCTCACCTGCTGTAAAACTTATAACATTAAGACCTTGATTTTTAAGAGCCTTTGCCTTGGCTGAGATTGCCAGCGTTGTAGACGGGCTAACCTTTTCTATTCTCTTTGCTAACATTTTCTTAACAAATAATTAGAAGATTATATTATACTTAAAAATTTTTTTTGTCAAAATAATTTTGGGGGCATTATAGCCCCCAAAGGATTTAAAAAACAGTGATAAAATTTTAGATCTATTTTTTAAAAAATTTTCTTATCCCATCTAAAAAACCATGTTTTTTCTTAGGTTTTTCTTCAGAAGGTTTTGGTTTTTCTTCCTGAGGTTTTTCCTGTTTTTCTGGTATTTCTTCTGTCTTGGGTTTCTCAATCTTTGGTTTTTCTTCCTTCTTGGTTATTTCTTTTGGAGGTTTTTCTTCCTTTGGTTTCTCTTCTCTTATCCTTTTTGCTTTTTCCTCTTTTTTTGGCTTCTCTACAAGTTCAAAGATCACAATGCCTGCGCCATCACCAGACCTGTTTTTGAGTCTCACTATCCTTGTAAATCCACCGTTCCTATCTTTAAAAAGGGGCGCTATCTCTAAAAAAAGCTTTCTCACAAGCTCCCTATCCCTAAGAATATCATAACATAAGCGCCTTGAATGCAGAGTGTTTTTCTTACCAAGCGTTATCAGGCGTTCAACAAGTCGCCTTGACTCCTTTGCCTTAGCTAACGTGGTTTTAATCCGTTGATATATAATAAGACTTCTGGCCATATTGCTTAACATCGCCTTTCTATGGCTTTGCTGCCTTGAAAGTTTTCTACTATTTTTTCTGTGTCTCATTATTCTTCCTTCTTTATTACTGGGGTGCTTTCAATTTTCATTCCCAAGGAAAGACCCATCCCTTTTAGAATCTCGTTTATCTCTGCAAGGGATTTTTTTCCAAAGTTTCTATTTTTTAACATATCTGCCTCGCTCTTTTTTACGAGGTCTCCTATCGTCTTTATCTTAGCCTCTCTAAGGCAATTTGCGCTTCTTACTGAAAGTTCTAACTCGCTAATCGGCATTTTCAGTTTTTCAAGCAATTCCTTATCCTCTTTTGGCGCTTCCTCTTCTTCCTCTAAAGGCAATTTACCAAAATTTACAAATATGTCCAAGTGTTTCTGGAGGATATTGGCTGCATATAAAAGCGCATCCTTTGGGGTTATGCTGCCATTTGTCCAAATCTCAAGTATCAATCTGTCATAGTCGGTTATCTGGCCTACCCTCGTATTCTCAACACTAAAATTTACCTTTTTTACAGGGGAAAAGACAGAATCTATGGGTATCACTCCTATTGGCTGATCCTCTTTTTTGTTTTTCTCAGAAGGAACATAGCCTCTGCCCCTTCCTACCTCCATCTCAACGTTAAAGGCTACATTCTTCGTAAGGGTTGCTATATGCAAATCTGGATTTAAAATTTCAACCGTTTCATCAGATATAATATCTCTGGCTAAAACCTTCCCCTTCTTATCAATTTTAATATAAATCATTTTGGGTGTTTTTGAATGACAACGTAGAATAAGACTTTTTACGTTTAATATTATCTGAGAAATATCCTCAACAACTCCACTTATAGTAGAAAATTCATGTAATACACCATCTATCTTAACCGATTTTACAGCACTGCCCTCTATTGATGACAATAAAACCCTTCTTAAAGAGTTTCCTATTGTAATTCCATAACCTCTTTCAAAGGGCTCAGCAATGAACCTTCCATATGTTGGGATTAATGTCTTTTCATCACAATCAAGTCTTTTTGGCATCTCAAAGTCGCGAAGAATAACTCCCATTTTACCCCTCCTTTAATAAGCTCATGACTTATGATGCAATAACCTCATAAGTCATTCTCTCTTAATCGCTTTTTTGAAGGTGCAACTTAAACTCGCAAAAATAGTTCCTTAAACAGATCTTCTTATTTGATTACTGTATTGGGAAATCTTTTATCTGAAAAATACCTCAACGCCTATTAGCTATATTACTTCGAGTAAAGTTCTACTATCAGTTTTTCTTGTATTGGGAAACCTATATCCTCTCTTAGGGGTAATCTTACCACCTTACCTTTTAGATTTTCAGAGTCTACCTCAAGCCAACCAGGGGCACCCCTTTCCTTAACAAGCCCGAAAATCTGTTTTACATTCTTAATAAAATTTTCGTTACCTATAACCTCAATAATATCTCCTTCTTTAACAAGAAAAGAGGGAATATTTACCCTTTTACTATCAACTCTTATATGATTATGTTTAACAATCTGGCGGGCAGCCTGACGGGAAGGCGCATAACAGAGTCTAAATATTACGTTGTCAAGTCTCCTCTCAAGAAGTTCCAAAAGTTTTTCACCTGTAACCCCTTTTGATTTCTCTGACAATTTGAAATATCTTCTAAACTGTTTTTCTAAAACACCGTAAATCCTTTTTACCTTTTGTTTTTCCCTTAGCTGAAAGCCATAATCTGAAAGCTTTGTTCTTTTTGAGCCATGTTGGCCAGGCGTGTAATCTCTTCTATTAAAAGCGCATTTCTCGCTCTGGCACCTCGTGCCTTTTAAAAAGAGCTTTACCCCCTCTTTTCTACATAGCCTACAAGCGGGTCCCAGATATTTTGACATCTATATCCTCCAATTAAACTACTAAACCCTTCTTCTTTTGGGCGGTCTACAACCATTATGCGGTATAGGAGTTACATCTTTTATTACACTTATAGCAAGCCCTGCGGCCTGCAGCGCCCTTATAGCAGATTCCCTCCCTGCACCAGGACCTTTTACATACACCTCAACTTCTTTTACTCCCTGCTCAATGGCTTTTTTTGCGGCATTCTCTGCTGCCACCTGAGCAGCAAACGGTGTGGATTTCTTTGAACCGCTGAAACCAACAGAGCCGCTAGAAGCCCATGTAATAGCATTTCCGTTCTTGTCAGTGATGGTAACTATGGTATTATTAAACGAAGCCTGTATGTGTGCTATGCCGCTTGTGATATGTTTTATGGTTTTCTTGCGGGATTTAAATTTCTTCTGCTTATCAGCCAACCTTTTTCTCCTTCTTTTTCACACCTATTGTGCGCCTCGGTCCTTTTCTGGTTCTTGCATTCGTGTGAGTCCTCTGCCCCCTGACAGGCAAACCCCTTTTATGCCTTAAGCCTCTATAAGAACCTATGTCCATAAGCCTTTTTATATTCTGAGAAATCTCTCTTCTTAGCTCTCCCTCTATTTTATAGTCCTTTTGTATCCCTGAGGAAAGTCTTGAAACTTCTTCCTCAGTGAGGTCCTTTGCCCTCTTAGATGGGTCAATTCCACAACCGGCTAATATTTTATTAGAAAGGGTTCTCCCAATTCCATAAATATACGTGAGCGCAATCTCAATCTTCTTTTCCTTTGGGATATCTACTCCTACAATTCTGGGCATTTACTTCTTCCTCCTTAAATATCTAACCCTGTCTTTGTTTGTGCTTTGGATTTGAACAGATAACTCTCACTATACCATGACGTCTTACAATCTTACATTTTTCGCAAATCCTTTTTATGCTAGAGCGCACCTTCACCCCTTCAGACCTCCATTATTACGCTAAATATTACTCTTATCATTTTACCCTATAGGTAATTCTACCACGATTTAAATCATAGGGTGAAAGTTCAAGCATCACCTTATCACCCGGTAGTATCCTTATAAAGTTCATTCTCATCTTACCAGAAACATGTGCCAAAACGCGATGGCCATTTTCAAGCTCAACCTTGAACATAGCATTCGGCAGAGCCTCAACAACTGTTCCCTCCACCTCTATAGGTTCCTCTTTTGGCATATTATAACACCTCTAAGTTTGGCACTCTGTTAAAACCTCAGGTTTAGTATCGGCTACTAAGACAGTGTGCTCAAAATGGGCTGAAAGTTTCCTATCCGCTGTCACAGCTGTCCATCCATCTTCCAATATTTCTACACTGGCAACGCCCTCATTTATCATAGGCTCTATTGCCAACACCATGCCAGATTTAAGCTCAGGACCTTGTTCGGGTCTGCCAAAATTTGGAATCTTTGGTTCTTCATGCATAGCGGTTCCTATACCATGCCCAACAAACTCCCTAACAATCGAAAAACCATTTCTTTCAACAAAACTCTGGATATTATAAGAAATATTGGAGAGTCGATTGCTAGAAAATGCTTGAGCAATTCCTATATAAAGTGCTTTATTGGCA